>JBDHIC010000146.1:0-7565 GCA_039589035.1 Gemmatimonadota bacterium
CACAGGACATCCGTGTTTATCGCTTTGGGCAAGCGCTTTGGTACTACATCGGCGTCAAGTATGGTGACGAGAAGATCGGCGAGATCATGCAGAAGGCGCCGTTGCTGGGCGTCCCCGAGGCCTTTCGAACGTCAATCAACATGCGACTCGAAGACTTGTCGGAAGATTGGCTCGAGGCGGTTCGGCTCACGTACCTGCCCCAGGTTGTCCTGTATCCACCGGCGGCCGAGGTCGCCGTGCAGCTGACCAACCATTCCAAGGAGGGGGCGTCGATCAACATCGGACCGGCGCTTTCGCCCGACGGCAGCAAGGTGGCATTCGTCTCCGACCGGGAGTTCTTCAGCAACCTGTACATTGCGAACGCGGAAGACGGCTCCGACGTGGACAAGGTCGTCGACGGAGAGCGCTCCGAGTCGTTCGAGAGTCTGCGGTTCCTGCGCGTCGGTATGTCGTTCTCGCCCGACGGGAAGTTCCTGGCCTTCTCGAGTAAAGTCGGTGAGCAGGACGCGCTCTATATCATGCGGGTCGACAACGAGAAGATCGTTGCCTCTCATCGCTTTGGTCTAGACGGGATTGAGACCCCGTCCTGGTCACCCGATGGGCAAGAGCTCGTGTTCACGGGACAGAAGGGCGGGACCAGCGATCTGTACATCGTTCGCCGTGACGGGACCGATCTACGAAGGCTGACCAACGACCGCTACGCCCAACGCGATCCAGTATGGTCGCCGGACGGGAATCGGATCGCCTTCACGACGGAATTTGGTGAGGGCACAGACTTTGATCTCCTCTCGTATGACGAGTATCAGATCGGTGTGTATGACCTGACCACGGGCGACGTGGTGTTCATGTCAGACGTATCGGCCCAAGAAGGCAAGAGCATCAACCCGCAGTGGGGTCCGGACGGAAAGACGATCGCGTATCTTTCTGACCGTACTGGGATCACGAACATTTTTCTATACGATCTAGAGAAGCGCGAGACGTATCAGCTGACCGACATGCTGACGGGCGTCAGCGGGATCATTGAATCGAGCCCCGCAATGGCCTGGTCGCGCGATGGCAGTCGGATGGTATTCAGCGCGTTCTCTAACGCGGGCTGGGATCTGTACCGGTTGGACGATCCGCTGTCGCTGGCGACCGAGCCGTACGTGGCTCCGGACCAGGGCGAGTTCGACTTGGCCGACCGTGCGTTCGTCAAACCAGCTCTGCCGGTGGTGCCGGCGCGGCCTGTGGTCGAAGAGCCGGCAGCCGCCGAGGAGGAGCTGGCCGATGATGAGGTCGCGGACGAAGCGCCGGACATCCCGGCCGAACCGATCGACGAGGAAGCGTTGCCCGAGGTTGCCGATGACACCGACGACGAGGTGGACGACCAGGCCAAACAGCCTGGCGAGGGCGAGGCGGCCGATGGGGAAGAGGTCGTGGCGGAGGAACCAGCCCAGCCGGATGCGGTGTCGTACTACCTGGGTGAGCAACCCAAGCAGCGAGGACGTCGCCCGGTTGCCGCTGCGCCCGGTCGTCGCTTGCCGTCGTTCAACGAGCCGGTCGACATCGCTACGTTGCTCAAGGATCCGACGATCGGTCTGCCTCGCGATACGACCTCTTTCAAGTCTCGTGATTACAAGATCAAGTTCCAGCCCGACCTGATCGCGCAGCCCTCAGTTGGATTCGCCAGTGGGGTGGGCGCGTTTGGCGCGTCCCAGCTGGCTTTCAGCGATCTGTTGGGGGATCATAACCTGTACATAGCGGCGTCGGTGTTCGGCTCGATTTCAGACAGCGATCTCTTCTTTACGTACTTGAATCGGAAGGGCCGTTGGAACTGGGCGGCTTCGGCGTTTCAGTTCCGGAGCGACTTCGCCTCGCTGTCGACCTCCACCAGTCGAAGCGACGACCTATTGTTCCGAAGCGACATCTACCGTGGCGGGCAGTTGACCGCTGCCTACCCGTTTAGTCGTTTCCGGAGGTTGGAGCTGGCCGTAAATGCGACGCATATCTCGCGTCGTGCGGCGCGGTTCGACTTCTTCGATCCGACGCCCGAGATCGTCGACGAGCTGGGCAGCGATTCCTACATCGCGCCGTCGATCGGTTGGGCGTTTGACAACAGCTTCTTCGGGTCCACCGGACCGGTTGGTGGGGCGCGGCGGCGTTTCGACATTCAGAAGGCTTTTGGCGATCGCGACTTCACGCAGTTCTACGGCGACGTCAGAAAGTACTGGTTGCTCGGTCGCCGCTACACGATCGCGTCGCGGCTGCTGTACCTGGGCACGTTTGGCGAGCAGGAGGATGAGCTCCGGTTCCAAGGCATCGGAGGCCCGACTCTGCTGCGTGGTTTCGACTTTGATGACGACGACTTTCTGATCGGGACGGGTGTGGGGCTCTTCAACCTCGAGTTCCGATTCCCGATTATCGAGCGGCCGCGGCTTGGAACGTCGGCGTTCCCACCGATTCGTGGCGCCATATGGTATGATCTCGGCTTCGCGAGTTGCGGCAATGAACTCTGTCAACATCAGCAAGCGGAAGTGTTGGCTGAGACCGGCGAGCTGCGTGAGTCGTTCAAGTTCTCGACCAGCCAAGACGGAGGTCCCTTTGGTTTCCGACTGGTTGACGCGCGCGCCTCGTTTGGAGCTGGTGTGCGGATGAACATGTTCGGGTTTGCCGTGATTCGGGTTGACTACGCACAGCAGACCGACATGGCTGAGCTCAAGACCGGCCGCTGGGTGTTCACTCTCGCGCCTGAGTTCTAGCGCCGGTTGATCCTCGGGGCCTGAGGCGCTACTGTTCCCTTGGTTAGCGCCTCTGGTCACCCCATCCGCAGCCAGAACGCCCCATCCATAACAGCCAACTTGCATCCGGTGGCTCGCCGACTTGCATCGATGTGCTTGGGTCGACAGCAGACACAACCCCTCGTACCTCGATCTCGGCGCGACCCCGGATATAGTGGTTTACGATTGACTCGAAACGACCCGCCAGGGTATCTTTGGGACTAATATGCGCGATTTCGAGCTAGACGATCGATTCTGGCGCGAGGCGCTGACCGCGGTCCGTGAGGGATCGCGCGCGTCGGCGCTCTCGGGCAGCTACCCGGATTACGCCCAACTGCTCACCGAGATCGAGGCCGACGCCAGCCGGGACGCGATGTTGGTCGGCGCCCGACTCACGGGAGGCGGTCACAACCCGCAGCTATTGTCGTTCCTGTCGGCGGCGTTTTTGGCTCGCGCCGGGTTGCGCACGCTGTTGGTCGATCTGAGCCCCGAGTTTCGCTGGCTCGAGCGATTGTTGGGCCGGGATCTCAAGGAAGGGATGATCGATCACCTTCAGTACGGCGTGCCGCTCGAGCAGTGCGTACGAAACACGGCGATCCCGAACATGGACGTGCTAACTGGTGGGGCCGGCTTGTTGGGTGGTTCCGCGCTCGACGATGGGCCGGCGTTTCGAGCTGCTCTCGATCGATTGCGTCAACACTACAAAGTGCTCGTGGTGACCTTGCCGGGGAGTAACGGTGACGCCGATGCGGCCGGAGTGCTTGCGATCTGTGACGCCGTATTCGCGATCGAGGCCGAGGAGTCGAGTACCGATCTAATCGGCAGCGAACGCTGGATCGTCCGTCTTGGCGGTGATCCACAAGCGGCCGACGAGTTGGGGCAGCTGACCCACCGTTTTCTCGGGCCCCTACCGGACGTGCTTGTCGGCGCGAGGGGCGGCACGGGTCCGCTCCCGTCGGCCGGTCCGCCGGATCACATCTTCGCCCTGGCCAACAATAATGGCTTGCCCGACAGCGATTCGTTGCCGGTCGACGATGGGTGGCTCGACGACGTCGAGTTCCACGATGACGATCCGCCGAAGGATAGCGATCAGCCGGCAGAAAACGCCGCGACTTCCGACGTGGACGACTTGGCGTTCTTGAACACGCTCGAAAGTGATCGGCCGCCGGAAAAGCCCAAGGCCGAGGCACAGATCGACGATCGGCTGAAAGCGGTGCGGGTAAAAATGGCCCGCAGTCGGATGTTGCCAGTCGTCAGGGTTACGCCGCCGCGGAGGCGATGGTTGGGGTTGGCCGTGGCCAGTGGTCTGGTGGTTCTGGTTGGTGTATTGGCCGGTCGCATGATGGCGCCGGTTCTCAGTGGCTGGCTTGGAGACGGCGGCAAGTCGGTCGATCAGCTGGTGGCGCGACTCGATGTCGAGGGGGGCGCGACCCAGGGAGCCGATCCGAAAGACGAGCCCGGTGAGTTGGTTCCATTGGTCGATCCGGCAGCGCCGAGTGGCTCGATCGAGGAACCAGTGGCCGAGGAACCGCCCGCCGAGCCCGCGGCCAAACCACCGACTGGGGTTTCGTCGCCGACGCCGTTTTCGGTTCACGCCGGCTCGTACCAGGACAATCGCTCGGCGCGGCGAGTTGCCGGTCGCATCGAAGCCGCCGGTTTCACGGCGTTCGTTACCCCGGTGGACATCCCCGATCGAGGTCGGTGGTATCGGGTGTTCGCGGGAACGTTTGCAGATTCGGTGGGTGCGCGGGCCGCGCGTGAGACCTTGCTGCGGCGTGGTGTAGTCGATGATGCCCTCGTTCAATCGACGCCGTTGGCGTTCGATCTGGGAATTTTCGACTCACGCGATCAGGCCAATGTCCGCAAGCGCGAGCTCGCTAGCCGGGGAATCTCCGCCTACGTCGTCGGTGCTGGTCCATACCGCGTGTATGCGGGGGCATTCCGGGATCAAGATGAGGCAAGAGTTCTTCGGCGCGCACTCGAAGAGGCGGCCGAACCCATTTCGATGATCAAACGCCAGTAATCGGAGGTCCTGCCCGTGAAACTCCAGCGCCTGGAACCCAGCGCCTGGAACTCTTCGGCTTCAAGTCGTTCGCTGATCGCGTCGCAATCGAGTTCAATCCCGGGATCACCGCGATCGTCGGCCCCAACGGTTGTGGCAAGAGCAACATTTCGGACGCCATCCGCTGGGTGCTGGGGGAACAAAGGCCGACGCTCGTCCGTGGCTCGCGAATGGACGAGGTGATCTTTGGCGGCAGTCGGCACCGCAAGCCGATCAATCTGGCCGAAGTGGCGCTCCACTTCTCAAACGAAGACGGCTTGCTGCCGATCGAGTACACCGAGGTCGCGATCGCACGGCGCGTCTTCCGGGATGGTGACAGCGACTATTTGCTGAACCGTCATCCATGCCGGCTCAAGGACATTCAGGACCTTCTGATGGGGACCGGGATCGGTACCCACTCGTACACCCTGATCCAACAGGGGATGGTCGACAGTCTGCTATCGGATCGGCCTGAGGAGCGGCGGACGATCTTCGAGGAGGCGGCCGGTGTCACGCGTTACAAGAACCGGCGCCGGGCCACCGAACGGAAGCTCGAAGCGACGACGATCGATCTCGACCGGGTCGAGGACGTCGTGGCCGAGGTCGACCGGAACGTCGCCTCGCTCAAACGCCAGGTCGGCAAGGCACGTCGGTTCCTGAGGTATCAGGCCGAAGAAACGCGGTTGGACGTGCATTTGGCAGCGTGCGAGCTGGAGACGCTGGAGACACGGCGAGCGCCATTGGCCGAGGAGCTTCGCGGGTTGCAGGAAAAAGAGTCGGAGTTGGCCGCTCGCTTGGCCGAACGCGAGGCCGGCGTCGAGACGATGGAGGTTGAGCTGATCGAGCTGCGCCAGCAGGAGCACGCCACGAGCGCCTCGGTCGAAGCTGTGCGCAGCCGTATAGCACGTCGCGAGGAAGTGCGTCTGGTGAATGGCGAGACACTCAAGCACCACCGGCAACGGTTGGAGGAGCTGGCGACCGAAGCGGAGCAGGCGCGCATCCGGTCGGATGACCTGGCCGAACGACGAGCGAACTTAGAAGTGGATCTGGCCGCGGCGCGCGATCAAGTGGCCCGGATCACGGAGCGAATGGCCCCGTCCGAGACCGCCGATGAGGAGGAGCGCCGGGCGGACCTCACGGCCGAACAGCGGCGGCTAACCGAGCGACTCGAATCCTTACGCGAGCGGCTGGCAGAGGTCGACCAAGCCCGGGCTCGTCAGGCCACGGCGGCCGAAAGCGCAGAAGAGCGCTTGTCGGCGTTGAGTGCCGAACTCGAGTCGCGGGAACGCGAAGCGAGTGAATCAGGGACCGCCGTTGATCGGGCCCGGGCAGCAGTCGAAGCTGCTGAGGCACAGCGGTCGGAAGCAGACCAAGCCCGTGAGATCGCGAAGTCGGCGGCAGACGGGCTGTCGTCAACGGTCAAGGCGATTCGTGAACGATTGGAGACGGCTCGCGCCGCCGAACAGACAGCTGCCGGTCGCAAGAGCGCGCTAACCGATCTCGAGGCACGGTTCGAGGGGTATGCGTCCGGCGCCCGTTCGCTGCTCGCGGCGTCGAAGCGCGTGCGCGGCGTGTACGGCGCGCTACCGCAGGTCCTCGAGCCCGTCGATCGCCGTTTCGAGAAAGCGCTCGAGCGCTACCTAGAGAGCCTCGGCCATGGGTTGCTGGCGAAAGACCAAAAATCGGCGTTGGCGGCGGCTGAGCAGCTGGATGGAGACAGCGGTGGCAGGGCCGATTTTCTGATTCCGGAGTTGATCAACGCGGCTGATCCGCCCCCCATACCCGATGCCGCCGCAGCGCACGTGTTGGCACGCGGCTCGGATGTCGTCCGCTGGACCGGTCATCGCAAGCTGCCCGAGCGGTTTGAGCCGCTGTTCCAGCGACTGCTGATCGTCGCCAACACGGCGGCTTGCTTTGGATGTCGCTCGGCGCTCGGCAGTGAGCCGCAGGCGGCCAGCTACTACACGATTGCCGGATTGGACGGCACGCTACTGGAGCCGGTTGGCCGTTGGCGTACGGCCGGGTCCGAAAACGGTCACGGGTTGTTGTCCCGCCGCCGGCGGTTGGCCGAAGCCGAGACCGAGTTCAAGGGACGGCGGGCGGATGTCGCCGGATTTACGGAGGAGCTCGATCGGGTCGAGCACGAGCTGGCGGGACACAAGGCGGCCATGAGTCAGGCCGGCGATCAATGGCGTGAGGCGGATGGTTCTTACTGGGCGGGGCGTGAATCGTTGGTCGCAGCCGAAGAAGCAGCTACACACGCTGCCCGTCGGCGAGCCGAGCTCGAAGCTGAGATCGGTGAGCAAAAAGCGGCCCGCGACCGAGCTCTGCAGGCACAGGAGGCGGTGGCGAAAACCCATGCCGAGCTATCGATCGACACCACGCGTGCGACCGAGCGGCTGGCCGCTGTTCGCGTGGCGCTCGAACGGTACGATGAGGTCCGCACGGAACGCCTTTCGGCCCGGCATGCGGTTGAACTCGAGCGAACCGCTGCCGAAGCCGATCTGAGAGTCGTCGAGCGGGAGCTCGAACACCTGGGTGCGGCCGAGTCGGCGCTGGAGGAAGCACGCGGTGGTCGCGCCGGCGAACGCGGTCGGCTCGAGGAGGAGTGCACGCGGCTCGCGGCTGAGGCCGAGACCGCGGGCGAGGAGATTGAAGCGCTCTACGTCGAGCTCGAGACGGTCGAGGTCGGGCTTCGTGGACATCGCGAGACCCTGGCGGCGATCGAGGAAAAGCGATCGGGGCACGATGGCGAGCTGAGAGGTCTG
>JBDHIC010000147.1:0-10108 GCA_039589035.1 Gemmatimonadota bacterium
GCCCAACATGGAGACAGTCGTTCGCTACTGTCGTGAGCACGACATCGCGACCGACGACACCAATGCGATGCTCGAGTCGAGTGAGGTGCATGCGTTGTTCGACGAGTTGCTCGAGAAAATCAACGACGACAAACCGTCGTACGAAACGCTCAAGAAGTTCTCCCTGGTGCGCGAAGACTTCACCATCGAGGCCGGCGAACTGACACCGACACTCAAGGTCAAGCGGAGCGTGATTGAGGAGAAATACGGGCACCTTATCGACACGATGTACGAGCAGGAGGTGGCGCTTACGGAGTAACCGGGCGTGTCCGGAAACGAGGACACACTGACCTCTGGACTGGCCTCTGAAAAGCCCTCCCAGGCCGGTTTTTTGACCACATAAAAGAGTTTGTGAATAGGAATTCAGGCCCTGTTTTTGTCGTGGCACGCGGTCTGCTTTTAGGGAACGTGCAGAGCAGCGATGTAACGAGCACGCGACAGCGCTCGTTTGACAGTGGCGAGAGGAAGAGGAACCCCGATGAAGGCAACCCGCGAACGCGCCGACCGCAGCTCGACAAGAGCGGCGCCCGAGCCCCTCAACGACAACCAGCTGGTCGAGCGATACCTAGCCGGCGAAGAGGAGCGGTTCCGGGAGCTCGTCGAACGCTACGAAGGACGCATCATAAACTTCATCCAGCGTTCGATCGGCGATCGCGAGCGGGCTCACGACCTGGCCCAGGAGACGTTCATTCGGGTGTACCGCCACCTCGACCGGTTTGACCAAACCAAGAAGTTCTCGACCTGGATCTATACCATCGCCTCGAACCTGGCGAAGAACGAGTTGAGAAACCGGTCCCGCAACCCGGTCGTTCTATACCAGACGCTGACCGCGACCTGGGAAGACGATCACCGGCCGCTGCAGTTCGAAGACTCGTCGATGAAGCCCGACGACATGTTCCGCAAGCGCCATCTGGAAGAGTTGGTTGAGCGCGCGGCGGCCGAGCTGCCCGATCATCATCGCGAGGTGTTCATCCTGCGCGAGATCGAGGGCAAGTCGTACGAGGAGATCGCCGAGATCACGAACACTCAGCTGGGAACCGTGAAGTCGCGCCTCAACCGGGCCCGCAACCGGTTCGCGCAGATCATCGGTCCCTGGCTGGAGTAGCCGGCCAAGCTCCACAACTCGAGACATCACAGACCGACCCGCGTGTGGTAGCCGCTTCGTGGCGCGGATACCTTCCAGTCTCCGATGAAAATCGGCCCTATCGTCCCGGGTCCATGAGCGTTTATCTGTCAAACCCCGACGCGCCGCCTGACTCCGCCTTCGAGCCGGGGGCGCTGCATCACGTCGTGGTCGGCAACACCGGCCGGCTTCTCGATGCGCGACGCACGCCCGTGTCGGTCGTGGACATACGTGTCGACACCGGCCAGTTCGTCGTGCGGATCGACGACTTCGAGGATCGCGGCGCCGAGTGGGTCATCCCGTTCGAGCGCGTCTCGCGCTACCAGTTCGCCGCTGACGCGCGGCGGGCGCTGGCGACCGACGTCCGTCGGTTCGAGGAAGCGATCCAGAGTTTCGACCGCCCGCTCCGGGTCCCGTGTGACGAGATGGCTCGCCCCACGACGAATCGCCAACTCGGGGAAGCGCGGGCCGCAGCTGACAAATGGCTCGTTGCTCACTCGCGGTTCCTCGCCGATGCCGGCACGCTACCGGATCCCGCGACGCGCACCGGCGACACGCGGCTCCAGGCCGATCTGCGTGCCTACCTGAAGCGGCACGATCTTGCGGATATGGAGGAGGCGTTCGCCCGGCGGTACGTAAGCAACCCGCACTCGGGCGAGATGGTGAAGGGTCATTGCATCGTGATCGCCGGACTGGGTCTGGCGTCTTATGCGGGAACGGTCGTCCGCGATCCGGCTCTCTTCGGAGGCGACTGGAGCCGGGCGCGTCGCGCCGACCACGTGATCCTGAGGATGGGGTTCGTCTCCGCGCTGCTCGCGCGTTGTGGTCGGCGTCGCGTCATACTCTATCGCGGGATGTCCACGGAAGGGCCGCTGGAGCGTCGCGACCAGCCGACCCTCGTGTCCAGCACGTTCGACCGTACCGTGGCCGAGAGCCACTTCAACAGCGGCACCCCGGAGGCGACCCGCGTGCTCCAGGCCCAGGCCGTGCCCACCGAGCGGATCTTCATGACGTACCTCGAGACAGCGGCGATGAACACGCCGTTCAAGGAGGCCGAGGCCGTTCTGCTTCCCGGCCCGGACGAGGCACCGTTCTGATGAGCGGTCGCTCGCAGCCGCAAATAGCTTCCCCTCTACGATGAAAGCGATCGTCCGTCACGAGTACGGTGGTCCCGAGGTTCTAAGACTCGAAGAGATCGAGAAGCCCACGCCTCGGGACGATGAGGTGTTGGTCAAAGTTCACGCGGCGTCCGCGAACCTCGGTGACTGGGAGATCCTGAGGGCCGACCCGTTCTTTATCGCCGTGATGGCGAAGCTCTTCGGTCCGAAACCGCGCCACGCCCCGGTCCCGACGAACGACACCGCCACACCGCGCCGCCACCGCGGACTGCTGCCAAAGTACAAAGTGCTCGGAAGTGACGTCGCGGGACGCGTCGAAGCGGTGGGCAAAGACGTCACCCAGCACAAGCCGGGCGATGAGGTGTTCGGGATGTGTTTCTTTGGCGCTTTCGCCGAGTACGTCTGCATCCCCAACCGTGCTCCGCTGGTGCCAAAGCCGGCCGGCATGACGTTCGAGGAAGCGGCGGCGTTGCCCCAGGCGACGTTCATCGCTCAGCAAGGTCTTTGCGAGAAAGGGCACGTTCAGGCGGGACAAAAGGTCTTGATCAATGGCGCGGGCGGCGGGGCCGGCACGCTTGCGGTGCAGATCGCCAAATCACTTGGCGCTGAAGTGACCGCGGTGGACAACGAGGAGAAACAGGACATGATGCGCTCGATCGGCGCAGATCACGTGATCGATTACAAACGCGAGGACTTCACGCAGAATGGTGAGCGCTATGACCTGATTCTCGACCTCGCAGCACATCGGTCGGTCTTCGATTGCAAGCGCGCATTGAGTTCCGGTGGGACTTACATCTCGGCCGGGGGTTCCACGGTGCCGGTCTTTCAATCCATGTTGCTTGGGCCATTGATTTCAATGATGGGAAGGAAGAAAGTGATCTTCCTGATGGCCCAGGATCGGACGGAGGACCTGGTTCTCATGACCGAGCTGGTCGCGGCCGGCAAGGTCGTACCCATTATTGATAGGCGTTACCCGTTGAGTGAGGTTCCGGAGGCTCTTCGGTATATGGGAGAAGGTCATGCCCTCGGCAAAGTCGTCATCACCGTTTGACGCAAGGAGGGTTTCTGAGACTTCGTGCGATTACAACAGCGGCCGCCGCCTGGATTGGGGCTTCCCTGATTTCGGCTACGCCGACTGACGCCCAGGACGGCGTTCTGCCTGACGATTCGGGCTGGGGCATCCCCGACGGAGCCGTCTGGGTGGGGACCTACGGCGAGGGGATCTTCGTTAACCGTGACGGCAGCGGGGACGAGTGGGAGCGCATTACGAGCGAAGGCGACGATGGCATCTCTTGGGATTTCGTTCACGCCTTCGCGTTCGCGCCGGGGCAAGTGTGGTACGGCACGATCGGCAACGGCTGGGGTCTTTCCACCGACAACGGCCGCAGCTGGCGCAACTGGACGTTCGACGAGCTGGGTCCGCACTGGCAATACGTGGCCCCGGACGGCATTGCCACCTTGGGCGGCACGACGTTCATAGCCACGGCCGACGGCTTGCGAATCACCACCGACAGCGGCCAGAGCTACCGCGAGATCACGGACCAGAACGGCTTGCCGAA
The DNA here is from genome assembly GCA_039589035.1 of Gemmatimonadota bacterium. Classification (GTDB taxonomy): domain Bacteria; phylum Gemmatimonadota; class Gemmatimonadetes; order JACCXV01; family JAHWKZ01; genus CAMYLR01. The sequence goes on from JBDHIC010000147.1 coordinate 3,840, forward strand.
CAAGTATCTGCTCTCGCTGGTGGTCGAGCCCGTCAGCGACAGCGGGCCAACGATCTACGTCGAGCACCTCCACGGTATCTCGAAGAGCCACGACGGGGGCCAGACATGGATCGACGCCCCGGCGATGCCAGACCTGCGTTCCAACCCGTCGCCGCTCGAGGCCCGCGTCCACGCCGCCCAAGCTCAGTTTCGTGCGTTTCCGTCTCCCGGCGGAGCCCCGGCCGAAGCCGGCAAAATCGACGCGTTCTGGTTCCGACGTCCGATCGACCCAGGCGACAATGTCTACATCGACCAGACGTACACCTATGGCTCGACGATGGGTGGCAACTTCCAGCAGCATCAGGGGATCGAGTTCAACGACCCCGAGGGCACACCGGTCTACGCCATCGGGAGCGGGGTCGTCGCACTCGCCGGAAAGGCCGAGGCCGGCAGCAACACCGTCGCGATCCTCCACGATCGGCGGCTCGACGACGGGTACGTGTGGTCGAGCTACTACCACAACGTCGACCTCGCGGTCGAGGCTGGGGATCGAGTCGAAGCCGGCAACCTGATCGCACACACGGGAAACACCGGCCGTGCGACCAACGACCACTTGCACCTCGAGATTCATACCACTCCGACCGACGACGTATCGCTGGTGGTCAACGCCGAGGAGCGTTACCCGCGGTACACACGCAACCCGCAGCTGTGGATCGAACCGCTCCCGGGCACGGGCGTCATCGCGGGCCGGGTCTTCGACGGCAACGGTCAGCCGGTGCCGGGCGCGCGCGTCTACGGAATCATGAAGGAGCGACCGCGCGAGACCCCGTTCTCCTTCGCCGAGACGTACGAAGACAAAGCTCACAGCGATCCGCGGTTCGGCGAGCACTTCGTGATTGGCGATGTCCCGGCCGGGACGTATGTGATCGGAGTCGAGATCGACGGCGCCGGGGTCTACCGAGCCGTCGAAGTCGTTGCCGGGAAGGTGACTCTGGTCGAGTTACGCCCCTAGCTTGAAGGCGCCGCCTGGGGGCCTCCCCGCCCCCGTGGAACCATTCCCCGGCTGGGGCGTATTTCACGCAGCCCCCGACCGCGCTGGCTGCTCGAACTGGATACTGATTGGAACACCATGCACGACCCATACCCCATCCCCTGCAATCGCTTTATGACGGCGTTCTCGGACTTCGTGGACCGTGAGCTGAGCGGCGCCCGGCAGGCTGAGCTGATGGCTCACCTCGACGATTGTGAACCGTGCCTGCGTCACCTGCGAGCCTACCGGACGGGCATCGCCGCCTACCGGAGCCTCGAGTCAGACGTTCCCTGCGATTTCTTCGAGATGATCCAGACGCGGCTCGCCGAAACCGGCGGCAATCGGCCGGTGGCGGTCCCGGTGATGCATAAGCGCGACACCGATCCACGACGGACCCAGCGGCTGGCCGGGTTTGCGATGGCGGTCGCGGCGATGTTCGTGATCGTGCTCTCGTACGGCACCGGCCCCGAGATGCTCGACGAGGGGCAACCGTTGATGTCGATCGCCAGCGTGATCCCGACGATCACCCAGCCGAGCTTGGTGCCGCATGAGCGGAATCGCGTGCCGCGCGTTCGGCGTGAGCAACCGCGCGTCGTCGACACCGAAGTCGACAGCTGGGCGATCGCCGAGGTCGAGCCCACGTTTGTGAGCGCCAAGGGTCGCGTGCAGAACCGTTTGAACCGGCTGCCGATCACCCGCGAGCCGGTGATCATTCGGGCGTCGATCAACATCCCGTAATCGGGTTCCCATCGCGTTGACCGGTTCGGGTGGCGCGAATACCTTCGACATCAGATGCCCCGAACCACAGCGGATTCTTTTCTTTCCGACGCACCTCAGGAAATCGCGCAGGCGCCGGCGATCTTGTTGGCCGGCGACGAGCCGTACCTGATCGACAAGGTGCTGCGCGTGGTGCTGGAGGCGGTGATCACCGCCCCCGGCGCCGAGGCGTTCGACATCGAGACGCGCGACGGCGATGAGCTGACCGCGGCCGACTACGAGCAGCTCGTCTCCGCGCTGCCGCTCATGAACGATCGGCGCATCGTCGTGATCAAGAACGTGGGCGCGGTATCGACCGAGGTTCGCGATCGGATCAAGGCGACGTTGGCCCAGGGAGCGCCGAGCCTGTGTTTGATCGGGACCGGTGGGCCGACGATGCGCGGTAACCTGTACAAGCTGTGGGAGGAGCAGGGCGCTCGGATCGCGTGCGAGCTGCCGCGCAAGTCGCCGCGCTCCAAGCAGATCGACTTTGACTTTCCGCGTTGGCTGAGGGCCCGCGCCAAGGCCGACTTCGATATCGGGATGGATCGCGAGGCGGCCGACGCGCTGTCCGAGACCGGCAGCGACCTGCAGACGTTGTACGTCGAGCTCGAGAAGGCCGCCATGCACGCCGGCGATCAGGAGTCGATCACGCGGGCCGACGTCGAAGCGGTTTGCACGGGCAGCATCTCGGGTACCGTCTGGGAGTGGTGCGACGCGGTCGGTTCGCGTGACCCGGATCGATCGCTGCGCTTGGTAAAACAGTTATTGGATTCCGGCGAGAGCGCGTACCGACTGGTGCCGCTCCTGGCCACTCATTTCTGCCGCTTGGGACTGGTCGTCGAGCTGGGGACTCGCGATCCCAAGGCGATCATGGCCGCCTTGCCGGGACGATCGTGGTACGCGATGGCCAAGGGGCTGGCGACCCAGGCCAAAGATCATACGCCGGAGACGGTGGCCAGGGCGCTTGATCTCCTGGCCGCCGCCGACTTGATGCTGAAATCGACCGCTCACCGTGAGGAGTTTGTGATGGACCGTGTGGTAATGGAGATCCTCGATGCGGCGTAGCGCGCGCATCGCGATAATGACCGCGACGATCGCGATCGCCGCCGCGACCGGAGCACTCGGCCAGGACGATTTGCTGAGAGACGGCCGGCGCGCGTACGAGCGCGGGGAGTACGCGCTCGCCCGCGAGACGTTGTGGAAGTACCTGGACGCGACCGCGAACCTGACTGGCGCGGCGCGGATGCCACAGGCCGAAGCGCTCTACTACATCGCGGTGATGGAACCCGACGCCAACGTCGCCAACCGCCACTACGAGATCATCGTCGACGAGTTCCCGGCGGCCACCGTCGCCGATCAGGCGCTGTACAGGCTGGGGTTGTTCGAGTTGTCGACCGGCCGGCCGGCGGATGGCCGGGGCCGGTTCGAGCGGCTCCAGCGCGAGTACCCGTTCAGCCGCTCGCAGCCCGAGCTGCCGCTGCTGATCGGCCGTACGCACATGGCCGAGGGGAATCCGACCGACGCGATCGCGAGCTTCGAGGACGGGTTCCGCCGGATCAAGGCCCAGGACCTGCCGCGCGAGATGCCGCGCGCGCAGCGCGAGGCGATGGAGGCCGAGTACGCGCACTGGCTGGCCAACGCACACATGGACGCCGGTGACGAGCGGAAAGCGATTCAGTACTACTCGCTGCTGACGCTCGACTACCCGGCGTCGCCTCAGGCGTCGGAGGCCCGGACGACGTTGGCGTCGTTGCAGGGCACCCGTGAACGGGAGGAAGGCGCGCCGCGCGAGGGCGTGATCGGTGACGTCGCGGTGGCCGAACCGGCCGCTGATGCACCAGTGGGAGGTCCGGAGGACGAGGTGGAAGCGCCGCCGGCGCGGGTCGAGCCCGAGCCCCAACCGGAAGCGCCCGCGGTCCAAGCACCCGACATCCCCGAGATCGCCGCCCCGATTCCGCAAGACCCGGGGCAGGCGGCGCCCGATCGGCCCGCGGCCGAGGAAGAGCCGGAGCGGCGAGCACCGGTGGAAGAGCCGCCGCAGCAAATCGAGCCCGACCCCACGCCGCCCAGGCGCGCCGAGCCGCCAGGAGAACCACCCGCCGCCGAACCGGCCTTCGAACCGCCGCCGTCCGACGGCCTGCCACCGGCCAAGTTCCCGCCGGCCGACGCTGGCGATCTCGTCTACCTGCAGGTCGGCGCGTTCAACAGCGCCGCCCGCGCGGCCGATCTGTCGAAGCGCCTCAAGGCCGAAGGGTTCGCCAGCACGATCCAGGTCGCGGTGATCGACGGCCGCGGCTTCTATCGCGTGCGCGTGGGACCTTTCCGTCCCGAGACCGACGCCGAGCAGATGGACGAGAACAAAGAGAAGCTGAGCGCGCTGGGGTTGCCCGCCGAACCGGTCAAAGCCGAGTGACCCCACCGACCACCACTCGGAGGACGCGCGCTTCGAGAGGCGGCACGCCGCTCATGCGGCAGTACAACCGGATCAAGGAGCAACACAAGGACGCCATCCTGTTCTTCCGGATGGGCGTTCCAGGACGACGCGATCGTCGCGTCCAAGGCGTTGGGTCTCACCCTGACGACGCGCAACAACGGCGGCGCGGCCGAGGTTCCCTTGGCCGGCGTGCCGGTCAAGGCGGTCGACGGCTACGTCAAGCAGCTCGTGGAACAAGGGTTCAAGGTCGCGATCTGCGAGCAGCTGGAAGACCCCAAGCAGGCCAAGGGGATCGTCGAGCGCGGCGTGGTCGAGGTCGTAACCCCCGGCACGGCACTCGACGAGGCGATGCTCGAGCGCACACGAAGCACGTATCTCGTCGCTCTCACTTCATACAAAGACACGCTCGGCCTCGCGTTCGTCGATTGCTCGACCGGCGAGTTTGGCTTGGCCGAGCCCGATACTGATGGTCTGATCGCCGAATTGCGCAGATTGGAACCGGCCGAGCTCTTGGTGCCGTTGGAGTGGCGCGGCGATCACCCCGGCCCGCCGGTCGGCGTCGTCGCTGATCTCGTCGCCGCACCGCCCGCGCTCAACCCGATCAAGGAGTGGAAGCCCGACCTGCCGGTTAGCCTCCGCGAAGGGTGGCGGTTCGATCCTTCCGAGGGTGAGCCCGACTTGTGTCGGCGGTTTGGCGTGAGCGGCTTGGACGGGTTCGGGTGCACCGACTTCACGACCGCGATCGGCGCCGCCGGCGCGATCGTGCATTATGTCGAGGAAGTGCAACCCGCCGCGGTCGCGACGTTGCGCCCGCCCAAGCCCTTGTTCGCGCGCGAACACCTGGCGATTGACGAAACGACGCTCGCCAACCTTGAACTCTTGGAACCGCTCCGCGACGGCGGCCGCAAGGCGACGCTTCTCGGCATCATCGATCACACCGTGACCGCGATCGGCGCGCGCCGTCTGCGCACGTGGATCGCGCGTCCGCTTACCGATCGCGAAACGATCGTTTGTCGTCATCACGCCGTCGGCCAAATGGTCGACGACGGTATGGCGCGAGAGAAGGTGCGCGAAGCGCTCGACCCCGTACACGACTTGGAACGCTTGGCCGGACGCGTCGCCAGCGGACGTGCGAACCCGCGCGACCTGGTCGCGTTGGCCGACACTTGTCGCGCCGTTCCCGTCGTGCGCGCGATCCTGGAAGAGCTCACCAACTCGCCGACCGACGATCCCAACGACCGGTGGAAGGCCTTGGCCGCCCAACTTCAGGGGCATCCCGATGTCGTCGGCATGATCGACGAAGCGGTCGTCGAGGAGCCGCCTCCCAAGCTGGGCGAGGGCCAGACGATCCGCGACGGCTACGACCCCGACCTCGATCAGCTCCGAGTCGCATCCAAGGGCGGTCGCGAGTGGATCGCCAAGCTCCAGGAGACCGAACGCCAGCGTACCGCCATCCCGTCGCTCAAGGTCGGGTTCAACAAGGTGTTCGGGTACTACCTCGAGGTCACCAAGACGCACCTCGCCAAGGTCCCCGACGACTGGATCCGCAAGCAGACGATCTCGACTGGCGAGCGGTTCGTGACCGAAGAGCTAAAAGAGGTCGAGAGCCAGATCCTGGGCGCCGACGAGAAGATCGCCGCCATGGAAGCGAAGCTCTTTGCCGAGCTGCGAACGCGGATCGCCGAGCACGCCACCGAACTGCAGTCGACCGCCGACGCCTTGGCCGAGACCGACGTCTTGTCCACGCTGGCCGACGTCGCCGCGCGAAACAACTACTGCCGGCCCGAGATCACCGACGAGCCCGGCATCGCGATCACCGCCGGCCGTCATCCCGTCGTCGAGCGGTGGTTGGAGGGCGAAGCGTTCGTCCCCAACGACGTCGCGTTGGATTCGGAGACGAACCAGCTGGTCATCTTGACCGGCCCCAACATGGCGGGGAAGTCGACCTACCTGCGGCAGATCGGGTTGATCACCGTGTTGGCGCAGATGGGCTCGTGGGTGCCGGCCGAGTCGGCCACGATCGGGATCGTCGATCGGCTCTTCACCCGCGTCGGCGCCAGCGACAGC
>JBDHIC010000148.1:0-4784 GCA_039589035.1 Gemmatimonadota bacterium
CCAGCAGCGCTAGCAGCTGCCTCTTTCTATCCGGGCTTAGAGAGTTCAAGGCGCTTCGGCGAGACTCGCCAGGATGACGCCCTTGGACAACGGATCGACGCTGCCGACCGCAACCGTGGCTCGCTCGAAGAACTCGTAATCGTCCTCCCAGCCACTGTCGAAAGCGACCGTCGGAGCCGGCGGTTCTGATTCCACGGGCTCGCTGCGGCTACTCCACCACACGCCGATCAAAAGCACGATCGAAGCCGCCATACCGAGAGCGGGAGTCATCCAACGCGTCGATCGTTGTGGAGTGCGCGTGACGATCGGCCACCGCGCCCAAAAGGAGTCCCAGTACCCGATTGGGGGCCGCGGCGGATCGGCACCATACCAGCGGAGCGAGCTCAACAACGCGCCGCACTCCTCGTGCTGCATCCGGCACGCCTCACACCTCCACAGATGCACCTCGGCCCGCCGCGCGCGAACGGGATCGAGCCGTCCGTCGAGCAGCTCGTACAGCGTCTCCTGGTCAAGGTGCTGGGTTTGACTCATGCGTCGCGATTCCTCCATTTCAGACTCCACTAGCTAGACGCAAACCCCGAGCCGACGTTCAAGCGAATCATCGTGACCCGTCCCCGGCGAGGCACCTCAGCGGTGCTCGGAGAGCATGCGGCGCAACTTCTCACGCCCGTAAAACAGGTTTGACCGAACCGTCGCAGTCGGGCAACCACTCTTTCGGGCAACTTCTTCGGTCGACAGGCCTTCGATATCGTGAAGTACCACGATCTCCCGCTGTCGCGGTGGCAGCACACCGATCGCCCGCTCCAGCTTCAGCAGGAACTCCCGGTGCTCGACCCGCTGGTCGGGCGATTCGAACCGGTGATCAGCAAAGCTGTCCTCGAACCCTTCAGGCGATTGAGCCTCGACAGCCACCGACCGCTGCCGGCGACGCAGGTGGTCCAGAGCCGTGTTGACCATGATCCTTCGGGCCCACGGGAAGAACGCCTCCGGTCGGGACAACCCAGCGAGGTTTTGATACACCTTTACGAAGCCCTCTTGCAGCACGTCATTGGCATCTTCGTGTGATCCCGTGTACCTGCGCGCCAACGCATAGAAAGCGTCTTGATACGCTGATATAAGATCGCGAAAAGCGCGCCCGTCGCGACCAGCGGCTCGGGCCACCAAATCGGCCAGGCGCTCATCCACCGCCGCCGCTTTTGACGTTCTTGTGATCGAGATCGTCGAATCCGTCATAGCGCCTTTCCGCGCGTACCCTGCTCTTCAACACCTAAGATCCAAGCTGCAACCCGCCCGATCGGAAGATCGTCCCCGGGCGCCCAATACGCACGACCTTCAAACACCTCCGACGAGGTATCGGCTGGTTGGCCTTCGATCTCACTGATGATCAACCGCGCTCGCTCCCGCCATCTCTCGAGGTTGGCTGGTCGTAGGTCAACCCAGCCAGCATCTGCCCAGCGCTCGATGCTCTCCGGTGTCAGCTCCTCGCGGGCCTCTTCGAAATACACCGGAATCTTCATCTCGGGCCCCCTGATCAACCGGCCGCTCGGCAATCGAATCGGAAGCCCGATCGATAGAATGTGCGATCTCAGCTTCGTATCCTGGGTGACGATCTCAGCGCAAGCGGCGCTCATTTCTTCTGGATCACCAGTGGCCACCGCCTCAAGACTGCCTCGAGCCCGCCTCAGAAGAGCGGCCTCGTAAAGCAGCTTCGACAGCCGGGGCGGGCCCAGCATTTCGAACGCGACCGACTCGAAACCGGTCTCGGCTTCCAGCTCTCGCATCTGCTCGAGTGCTCGGTGGCGCATGACACCAGCCCGATAGGTCGGCCCAAGGGTCGAACCGTCGAGCGCGGCGACGACTTCGCGACCCGTGGTGCCCCCCTTGATCTCAGCGATGACATCGGCGGCGATCTCCTCAGGCGTGACGAACTCCATCTGCCCAAGTGCCGTCACGGTCTCAAACTCCTCGCAAGAGAAAACTCCGTTTTCGCCGGTATCGATAAAAACCGACTCAAGCAGCGCCTGTTCCCCCTCACTGCCTTCAACCGGAGCCCAGCCAGCCGCATCGTCGGCTATCGCCTCGCTTACCTCGACGGCACGATCAGCCTGGCAGTCGTAAAGCGGGATCGGCCGCCCGCCCACGGTGACCGGACCGGCTCCAATCTGTTTCCAGGCGATCGCCGCACTCGGCTTGATCTCCTTCACGATCGGCGCATCCGGCGTACGAGCCAACAGGTAGAGCAGCATCGAGTGAGCGCCAGCGATCGACGACTTTGTCAACAGGACACGGCTCGGTTTTTCCTCTGAGTGCGTGTACGGGATGTTCAACCCCATGCCACCCGAACCGGTGGTCCCCACCTTTAGATAGAAAGATGCCCCGGCCGCTTTGAGCGAAGCCCTAAGCACTTGGACGTGACGGATCAGCTGCGGAAGCGAAAGCGTCGTCAGATGTTGCTCGATGACGTCAGACAGCTCCTGGGCGCCAGCCGTGCCGGCATCAACGCGAGCCACGACCTTTTGCACCCGGCGGACACTGTAAAAGACGTCCTGGTACGCAAACGCGGTTGCGGTGTTGACGCAGTCGATAACCACATGAGGCCTCGACTTTGTCAGCAACCGATACAGATAAGCCTCGGACAGTATATCGCTACTGAGCTCCTTCATGGTGTCATCAATGATCGCACGGCGCGTGGATCGGTCCAAGAGCAGAGCCGCGCGGTTCTCGTCCTTGAGCGAATCACGGACGAACACATTGCCCCAGGCTGACTCGAATCCGACGTCATGCGAGGCGAACCGCTCTCGGAGCGCGGTGACCGCTTCCTCGGCCTCTTTGCGACGAAGCGAGTGGATCACAACTGTCTCTGGTGCCTCTGGAATCAGGGCCCTGGCGATCGCCCCTCCGACCAACCCCCAACCCCCGAGGATGAGCACTCTGCGATCCCTAAGATCCATCCTGCCCCGCCATGAGTTCCTCCGAATCGCGACCCAGACCAACCAATGCCAGTAGTTTCTCCACCTCTGATCGCTTCAACCAGCGCCACTCGCCCACCGCCAAACCCTCCAGCGTCAAGAATGCGTATCGAGTACGAACGAGTCGTTCGACGCGACCTCCACAAGCAACGATCATACGTCGTACCTCACGCTTGCGGCCCTCGGATAGCTCGAGCTCGATCGTCGAGTGATCAGCCGTTGCCGATCGACCGCGGTCGAGGGGCCGGAACCGGTAGGGCCCGGTCATGCCATCGTCCAGTTCGAGCCCTCGCTCCGATCCTGCAGCCAGCCGATCCAGGTCGAACCGCCCCGACACGTCGACTCGATAGACGCGATCGACGCCCCACCGCGGATGAGTCAATCGGTGCGCTAGCTCGCCGTCGGTCGTGAACAACAGAACGCCTTCCGTGTCGCGATCCAATCGGCCCACGTAGATGAGTCGACCTTGATCCGGTTCGGGGATGAGACCGTAAACCGTCTTGCCCCTTCCAGGATCCCGGCGGGTGGTCAGTACTCCGGTTGGCTTGTTGAACAACAAACACCTCGGAACGGATCGCGTGCCGTTCCCAAACTCGGCCTCGACGATCTCACCTCGATAGGTGACCCGGTCTGATGGCCCTACGACGGTCCCCGGCCGCGTAACGACACGGCCGTTCACGGCTACCAGACCGGCCGCAATCAGGTCCTCGCACTTTCGGCGAGACGCGATTCCGGCTTGGGCGAGATAGCGTTGCAGGCGAACTGTCACTCACCTTCCTCGGCAATCGCGTCACCGGAATCGAACTCCAACTCCTCCTGGCGCTCACGATCGGCGAAGAGAACCTCCAGCTCGTCCGGTTTGGGGAGCGCATCGAGGCCTGGCAAACCGAAATACTCGAGAAAGTGGCTTGTGGTGCGGTAGAGCAGTGGTCGACCAAGCCCCTCCCCCCGACCGGCAACCTCTACCAGCCCGCGCTCCAGGAGCGTCCTCAAAACGGCGTCGACCGACACGCCGCGGATCGACTCCAGCTCGACTCTGGCGACCGGCTGCTTGTAAGCGATGATCGCCAGGGTTTCGAGCGCCGGGCGGGATAACCGGGGGCGCGGTGCCGCCGCGCGGAGCCGCTCGATCCACGTCGCATAATCTGACCGGGTGACGATCTGGAATCCATCGGCGATGCGCTTGATGCCGAATGCCCTGCGCTGCAGTGCGTAGTCCGCTTCCAGGTCGCGTACGATGTCCTCGATCATCGCCGGCGTGGTCTCCTCGATCAAGCCCGCCAGCTGCCCCGACGTAAGCGGCTCATCAGCGGCGAACAACAGCGCTTCTACAATGTGCTTGGTATCGAGAACCACCGTCATTTCTTGAACCCCTCACCTACGAAGACGTTGATATCGCCGAACCGTTCGGCTTGGCGCAGGCGAATCTCGCCCTCGCGAGCCATCTCCAGCAGGGCTACAAACGTCACGATCCAATGCGACCGCGGTTCGCCCACCACGAATAGCTCGCGGAACGAACTCCGACCATCCCGCCTCAGTCGGCCGCGTATGAAATCGACCTTCTCCTCGATCGTGACCGCGAGCGGCTCCAGGTGGTGAACCCGGTCCCGGGCAGCCTGCTCCATCACGTCGGCAAAAGCCCGCAACAGATCGCCAAGCGTGGCCCGGTTCGCGGGTTCCTCCTCAGGCCGCGCCTCGTCTTCCGCCAGCCACTCCCGGTATCCCCTGCTGAACAACAGGCGACGCGACGATTCATGGTCCCGGAGGTGCTCGGCGATCTCCTTGAACTGCTGGTACTCGATGATCTTGAGCACC
>JBDHIC010000149.1:0-4759 GCA_039589035.1 Gemmatimonadota bacterium
AGGTTCCCGCACGGCTCGCTCTTGTTGAACTCGACACACTTGGAAACCACCATCTGATTGTCGATGTTGAACATCGCCTTTCCAGCGATACAGCCCTCGATCCCATCGTTCGCCGCCACATCGAACTTTTCGAGGTACTTCTTGTTGGCGTGGAACGTCTCCGGATAACGCCGCTTCAAGCCGAGTAGCACCTCGGTGGCTCCGTCGAGATGACGCTGGCCTTCGTTCCCCGTTTTCATGACCGAGTAGGGCTGTACTTGCCAGTAGACGCCCAACTCGCGAGCCAGCTCACACAACGCCCCCATTTGATCCAAGTTGTCGTCGGTCAGCACGGAGATGATCTGAACCCGCTGGTAGGAGTGGTCGGCGCGATTATCGCGCAGCTGTTCGATCGCCTTTATGGCCCTCTCGAACGCGAACTTGACGCCGCGATGCCTGGCGTGCTTCTCCGGGTCAGCGTAATCGATGGACACCGAGCAACCCCACAAACCGGCGTCCCACAACTGGCGAGCCCGTTTGGGCGTCATGCCCGACCCAGAGGTCGTCAAATACGGGAAATGATCGCGTGACAGTACCTCGATGATGGTGTGGATGTCGCGCCTGAGCATCGGCTCGCCGCCGGCCAGCGAGACGATCACCGAACCCAATCTGGACAGCTTCTTGGCTCCGATTACGAAATCTTCAAGCGAGCACTCTTCGTGCGGCTTGAAGTCGTTCTCCCAGTAGGTGCAAAAAGAGCACCCGTAGTTGCAGTTGTACGTGACTTGCCATGTTACCCAGACCGGCTGTCCGGTGGCGTACGCCTTTACGAGGCGATACTTCTTGCCCCATCGAGGCCGCCGATCGTCGGCCAAGTACTCGTCGACAGACACCGGTGGACCAATCGGGATTTCGATGACCCCGCTCGACCCGTTCGCCCACTCCGCCCCAGGCTTGGGACGGCTGGCGGGAGTTGTATCGGGAAGCAGGGTTTCAAGCGGTATGGGCCTGACCATGCACTCGTCCGCAAAGGGGGTAGAGATCGATCGAGCTCCGCAGTTTTATTGATTGGGTAGTCTAACCGCGCCGTTTTAGTCCTGTCAAATGCTCGCTCACGCCGGCCAAACCCGGCCCTCCGATTCCAGCTCTCGCGGCAGGGCCCTTCGGGTGTCGACAACGGCCGGCGCCCAACGCGCCAAGGCGTGGTAATCGACCTCGTCGTGGTCGGTGGCGATGACCACCAAATCGAATTCCCCGACCGTTTCTTGGCTCATTTCAATTGATGTCATTCCTCCCCATTTAGCGTGTTGCCGGCCGGCGCGAATAACCGGTATGTAGGGATCGAAATACGCGACCTCGGCACCCTGGCGCTCGAGCTCTTCCATCAGCCGATAACTGGGGGACTCCCGATCATCGGCCACATTGGGCTTGAACGCCAAGCCGACGATCAACACCCGGCTGCCGCCAACGTCCTTGCCTTGCGCGGCAAGCGCCTCGACCGAGCGTTCGATCACGTATTCCGGCATCCACCGGTTGACCTCCCCCGCGAGTTCGACAAACCGTGCGCGCTGACCGAGTTGATTCGCCTTCCACGCCAGATAGTACGGGTCGATCGGTATGCAATGGCCACCCCATCCGGGACCAGGGTCGAAGCGCATGAAGCCAAACGGCTTGGTGGACGCCGCGTCGAGCACCTCCCACACATCGATGTTCATCGCCCGGAGAATCACCTTCAATTCGTTGACAAAGGCGATGTTGACAGCACGAAAGACGTTCTCCGCGAGCTTGGTCGCCTCAGCTGTCCGGGCCGATGAAACGCGAACGGTAGAAACGACAACCTGATCGTAGAGCGATTGCGCCAGATCCCCGGAGATCCGATCCACCCCGCCCACGACTTTCGGTATCGTGCGGGTGGTGAACTCCGTGTTGCCGGGATCCTCGCGCTCCGGCGAGAAGGCCAGGAAAAAGTCACGTCCCAAGACGAGACCGGATTCCTCAAGCTTGGCACGCAGTAGCTCGTCGGTCGTGCCCGGATAGGTCGTTGATTCCAACACCACCAGCTGTCCCGGCCTCAACCGGGTCACGATACGCTCGGCCGTACCAACGATGAACTGCATATCAGGCTCTAGGGCCGACGTCAGCGGAGTAGGCACGCAGATGAGCAGAACGTCGGGCTCGGACAATCGCTCGAAGTCGGCCGTGGCCTTGAACCGCCGCTCCTTCATGGCGCCCTCAATGCGACTTTCAGCCAGGTGACCGATGTAGCTCTGACCTCGCTCGAGCTGTTCGATCTTTTCGTTGTCGATATCGAAGCCGAGCACCGAAAAACCTTGTTCCGCGAACGTCAGCGAGAGCGGCAAACCCACATAGCCCAGCCCGATCACGCCCACCACCGCGGTGCGTTCGTCGATGCGTTGCTGGAGGGTGCTCGCCGGTGACGTCACCGGCTGAGCGTCAATGTGTTGTGCTGATACCACTCGACAAATGCAGCCAGCCCAGTGGCAAGATCGGTCTCGGCGTTAAAGCCCAACACTTGTTCCGCGCGGCGGATGTCGGCCCACGTACCTCTGACGTCTCCCGGCGGGGGTGGAAGAAGCTCGATCGCGGCCTCCGTGCCGGTCGCGTCCGCCAATCGCTGAACCAAATCGGATAGCGGAACCGGTACGCCGGCCCCGAGGTTCACCAGCTCGAAGCCCGTATGTTGCATGACGTACTCGATCGCCCGTTCAAGACCCGCAACGACGTCTCCGACGTAGGTGTAGTCTCGTTTGGCCGAGCCGTCACCAAACACCGGAATCGCCTCGCCCTCGAGCAGCCGTCGAGTAAACACGTGGATCGCCATGTCGGGGCGCTGGCGCGGCCCATATACCGAGAAAAAGCGAAGGTTGATAACCGCCAAGCCGTAGGCCTGGTGGTAGATCCGGCACAGATCCTCGCCAGCCTTTTTGGTGAGCCCGTATGGTGAGCACGGCACCAGCTCGGGGTCGTCCTCGCTCAGCGGCAATCGATCACTGTCACCGTAGACCGACGACGAAGATGCGAACACGAGCCGCTCAGACCCGGCCTTGCGCATCGCTTCCAGGAGCGTCGCGGTTCCCCTGACGTTATTGTCAATGTAGCCTTGCGGATCGGTCATCGATGCGCGAACGCCCGCCCTGGCCGCCAGATGCACGACCACGTCCCATCGATCCCCAGCGAGGAGACTCTCCACCACCGGCTGATCTCTCAGATCCGCCTCGATGAGCTCGAACCGTGGATGGTTCAGAAAACCAGCCACATTCATCGTCTTGATATCGCGGGCGTAGAAGGGGTCGAAGTTGTCGACCGCTACGACCTCGTCGCCGCGCGCCACCAGCGCCGCACACAAGTGGGAACCAATAAACCCCGCACCGCCGGTGACCAGGCACTTCACGGAAGATCCCTCAGAACTCTAGGCTGTGTCGCGCTCAAGGGGCTCCAGATCCTCGGCGGTCACCAGGACTCGCCTCGGCTTCGTGCCGTCTGGCGGACCGACGATGTTCGCTCGTTCCAGCTGATCGAGAATTCGTGCCGCACGCGAGTAACCCACCTTGAGGCGGCGCTGCAGCAGACTAGTGGAACCCTGCTCGTAGTCGACGACGATCCTGGCGGCTGCCAAGAACAACTCGTCCCGCTCGTCGAGGGCAGCCATCTCGAGCTCCGAAGCCTCAGCGATGATGTCGATCGGCGGTGCGATCTCCTCTGCCCCTAGCGCCTCCCCCGCAGCGCGCAAATACTCGACGATTCTCGTCGTCTCCTCGGTCGACACAAACGCCCCCTGGATTCGTACCGGCTCGGCGCGGTCGGCCGGCAAGTAGAGCATGTCGCCGTCTCCGAGCAGCTGCTCCGCACCATTGGCGTCCAGGATCGTGCGACTGTCGATCTTCGAGGACACCTGGAACGAGATGCGCGATGGGAAATTCGCCTTTATTACGCCGGTGATGACGTTGACCGAGGGCCGCTGAGTAGCCAGCACGAGATGAAGGCCCACCGCTCGTGCCATCTGCGCGAGGCGAGCGAGCGGCTCTTCGATCTCGTTCTGAACGGTCAGCATGAGGTCGGCCAACTCATCGATGACGACGACGATGAACGGCAGCGGGTATGACGGTCCATCGTCATCGTCAATGCCACGCAAGTCGTCTCCCCGACGAGCGCGCGTGTTGTAGTCGTCCAGGCTGCGGACCCCGTTGGCGGCCAGCAGCCGATAGCGCCGCTCCATCTCGGCCACCGACCACTTAAGCGCTTTGGCCGATTCTCGGTGCTCCACGACCACTGGGTGGAGGAGGTGCGGAATGTCGTTGTAGGCGATGAGCTCGAGCATCTTGGGGTCGATCATGATGAGTCGGACCTCGTCGGGTCCGTAGCGATACAACAGGCTCGTCACGATCGCGTTGATGCAGACCGATTTCCCCGATCCCGTGGCACCCGCGATCAACAGGTGAGGCATCCGCGCGAGATCCGTCACCACCGGCGCTCCGGCGAGCTCTCGTCCAAGTACCAGCGGGAGGCGGCCACGAAACTGGCTCCAAGCATCGGCCTCTAGCATCTCCCGGATCGTGACTACCCTCGGCTCAGGGTTGGGAACCTCGATCCCGACCGCACCGCGACCGGGGATCGGAGCCACGATCCGAATCCGTTGGGCGCGCATCGCCAACGCCAGATCGTTGGAGAGGTTGGCGATCCGGTTCACCTTGACGCCCGGTGCGGGCTTGATTTCGAACCGCGTGAGCACCGGTCCCGAGTGGATCGCGACGACTTCGCC
>JBDHIC010000150.1:0-4748 GCA_039589035.1 Gemmatimonadota bacterium
TGTTCACGAAGCCTACCTGCCGGAACATTTCGACCGCGTAGACTCAGAGGAGGTAGCAGCAAACCTGAAACGCTATCACACCAGCGCGACCGAAGCTGGAGAGGTCGCCGCCGCTGCCGGCGTCTCCCTTCTCGTACTCACACATCTCATCCCGACTGGAGCTGAAGAAACGTTCGTCGCCCGCGCAGCCAAGCACTTCACGGGAGAGATCGTTGCAGGGCGCGACTTGATGCGGTTTTAGGCGGTCAGCCTGTCGCGCAAATCGGAGAGCACATCGATAACTGGAGCCGCGCCACCGTTCTCAACATGGACAACCCGGTGCATCCTGCCACGCGGTGCGAAGAACTCGGAACTGCGCTTTACGAAGATCGAAACCGTCGGAACACCGACTGCTGTCGCGAGATGCATCGGCCCGGTATCGGCGGTAATGACGACTGCACAACGCTCGAGCAGAGCTGCAAAGCGCCGGACTTCGCTCGTGGTGTCAACGATGACTCCGGCCGGAAGGCGATACTCAACTTCGTTCAGGCGGTCTCCCTCTTGAGGACCCACGAACATGACGACCTGGGCGCTCACATCTTCATCCAGCCATCGCACTACATCTAAGAAGTGATCCATCGGCCACCGTTTGTCGCCCCTCGCGCCGATGTTGACACCGACCGTGACCTGATCGGCAGAGAACCCCCATTTACGCCATTGCCGCTCTGCCCACCGACGCTCATCCGCAGAAAGGACGACCTTGAGGTCGGGGCTGCCCGCGGGCATCCCGATCGATTCAAGCAGCGCCAGCAAAGCGTCGACTTTGTGTGCGTGACCCGGTTCGGGTGCAGCCAAGACGTTGAAGCCGGCCTTGTATCGGCCGGACTCCAACACCACCCGCCAATGTCCGCGAGAGAACCCCGCCAACAGGGCGCCACTGATACTCTTGCCGCCCGAACAGTCGATCACCAGATCGTACTGCCTACGTCGCAATTGACGGATCAAGCCAAAGAACGTCCGTGGACGAACGAGTTTCCAGCGATCAAGCGTAAGGACGTGATCCAAGTCTGGATTCCCATCTAGCAACGCCGAATATGCCGACGTTGTCAGCACATCGATCTCTGCGTCGGGAAGGGATTCCCGCGCGGTAGCAAATCCAGGCGTCGTCAAGAGCAGGTTGCCCATGCGGGGATTGACCCGCACGAAAAGCACCCGCCGGACGCGTGAGAGGTCCAGCTCCTCAACTGACCGGATCTCGGATCGTTGAAGCCCGGCAAGCCCCAAAGCGATCAGGCGTTTTCCGAACCGCTCGACCCGCTTAGCACCTGTCATCGGTTCCAAGGAGCGATCAGTTCACCATGCGCTTGAGCCGGAAGCCAACCTTGCCGACCTCGACAAGATCGCTGACATCAAAACTGATTCTGTAGCCCTTCAGCGTTCCGCCTACACTGAGGCCCAGCCGTCCAGCCAGAGCGTCGTCGACGTCAACCCCGACGTTGAAGCCTTTCACGTCACGGTGGACACGCAGCCCGAGTCTGCCATCCAATGCGGCTCCCGTATCCGTATCGACATCGAGACCCCCAGTCGCCCAACGGGTTGAGTTCTCGAGCCGGTTGTAGAGACCCTCGAACCGGTTGTAAACGCCCTCGGCCCGTTGGTACCAGCGATACAACCCACTCCCCTCGAACCGCTTGGCGAAATCCTTCTTGGCCTTGACGACCGGGTCGTCACGGCTGCTCCTGGGATCTTCTCGGAGTTTGACCCCGAAGTCGTTGGCGAAGTCGCGTTGAAAGGAGTCGAAGCGAGCCTGTATGTCGACTTCAGGAAGGATCTGTGTCTCACTCGCAGCGGGTGCGAGTGGGACGCCGGCTCCCTGGGATGGCGACTCGGAAGCCTCTTGGGCGCTGATCGGGTAAGCCACCCCCGTAACCAATCCAAGAACCAAGAAGATTCGACACACGGTCGGATGCAATGGGTTGGACTTCAAGTGGCTACGCGTTCGACCCACTCGAGCTCCTCATCGAGGATGATGTCGTGCTGAGGGGTGAGAAACACCACCAAGCTACAACACGTGGGTTCTCTGGTCGAAGTCGCAAAAGGTCGGCTCCTTGGTATTTGGTTCTACCTGAGGAACGAACCAAGGCCGGGTCTTGTGGCGCCGTCGCAGGCGATGAGCGACACTGGACTCTATGCCCCCGGACCCCCAATCACCACCTGAATCCCACCCCGAAGCCACATATCGCAAGGTCTTGTACGCCGAGCGACTCAAGAACGCACGCCGGGGAACGATGCTCCGGGCCACGATCGTGAGTGGCTTCTTCACCACCGAGATGCTCATGGTCTTCGGTCTTGGGCTCTACGTATGGCATCAGGGCACGACAGTACTGGCGGGCTACTGCGCGGCGAGCATTCTGATCTGGCTCGTGGCGCGAAACTCAGACCGACTCACGCTGGCTGCAAGCATGGCGATTCCAATTCTCGACATGCCAGCGATGTTCTTGATGTTTGTCCGAACCCTCTCCGTCCGCGATCCCGAAAACATTATCATTTCCGCTCCCGGGTTGGCCGTCGTTTACCTGCTCATGATTCTGTTTGCCGTGATAACTCTCCAGCGCTGGTACGTGGCGTTGACCACCATTATTGGATTGGTTCTCATCAATGTCTTTGCGGGTTTGTCGGCGACACGAGCGGACTTTCGGATTTTTCTCACACTCGATATCATCGCGTTCGGTTTGGTAGCGATGTACGTGATCGGCCGACTGCGCGATCTCCTGCGAACCGCCGCACTACAGCAGACCCGGCGCGAGCGGTTGCACCGGTACTTCAGTCCGGACGTAGCCGGGTGGGTCGAAGAGCGGGGTGACGACGACTCCACCGACACACGCACGATCTCGGTGTTGTTTTGTGACATCCGCGGCTTTACCGGACTGACCCAGAACATGTCCCCGGAGCAGGTCGTCGACCTGCTCAAGGAGTACCAAGGTGCGATGGTCGCTCAGATCTTTGACAACGGGGGAACACTGGACAAGTTCATCGGTGACGGCATCCTGGCCTATTTCAACGCCCCGCGAAATCAGCCCGATCACGCCTCCCGCGCGTTACGATGCGCGATCTCGATGTGCACTGCGCTGGACCACCTCAACGAGCACCGCGACAAGCGGACCGAGCCGCGACTCGAAATCGGCATCGGGATCCATACCGGCCCAGCCACGCTGGGAACTGTGGGCACGGATCGGCGTCGCGAATACACGGCGATCGGCAGCACCGTCAACGTGGCCGCCCGCATCGAAGAGCTAACCCGGGAAGTCGGCGGTCCGATCCTTTTCACCGAATCGACGCACCAACTGATCGAAGCCTTGACCACAGCCGAGCTTCTGCCAAAGACGCGCATCCGCGGTCTCAGCGAACCGATCTCGGTGTATCGCTGCTCACCCTAGCTGAGGCGTAAAAAAGAGGGGCGCGGCCGCTTTGCGCGAGCGGCCGCGCTCAGGAGGAGGGGGAACGTTGTGGGCCGCGATAGCGACCCGAATCTCGTTACTCGATCAGCCGCACGACCTTGATTCCGGGACCGGTACCACTACCACCACCCAGTCCCTTTGCCGGCAAGATAAACCCGTTGACACGTTGGCCATTGCCGTTTCCGGTGATGCTCTGGACGAAAACGGCGATGAAGTTGCTGAACTCGATCGGCTGGTTACCGGGGTCGAATGTGCGCGACGGATCAAAGACCGGGATGGTGACGATGCGTTTGCTCGCTTCCCAGTTGTTGCCCTCACCGCTGCCGCTGACCTCGTTGTTGAAAGCGTCCCACAAGGCATTACCGTCGAGCGCCATCGCGTCTTCGGTGCCATGTCTCGTCGGTCCTTGCATGTTCCCGGTCTCGACCATGTACTCTTCACCGATCGAGATGATGTTGGGGTTACAGTTGGCGATGTTCCAGCGGTAGCGGTCCGCGCCGGTCGTCGGGCCGCCTCCCAGTGGCATGTCCCACGGATAGTACCAGCTCGGCTGGTGGTTCCCGGCGCCACCTTCCTTGAGTGCCACCGCCCGACCGATGTCGTTGTGGTAACCCAAGCCGTCGGAACCCGGACTGCCTGAGTTGCGCCAATCCGAGCCATACCCATGCACGTGGGGATCGTAGCTGTCCTCGGGGTCGAAAACGCCATCCCCGTCGACGTCGTCGAAGCGATCGGGGATCGCGAACGGCTTGACGCATCGAGCCCGACCCGCGTCCTGTACCTCGGCCACCGCGCGTGCATCGACATCAACCTCGGTCGTGCCAAGTACACGGGCGAACCACGTCGTCACCGCGTTTCCTCGCGATGCCTCACGGCGCACGACCGCGGTGACTCGGCCCTGCGCCAAGTCGATCGTTATGTCTTCGGCCTCCATCTGCACTAATTCATCGCGCACAAGATTCTGCTCGCCGTAGTTCGTCGCCGCGGTGTGTGCTCGTGTCGAGTTTTGGGGCGCCATGATCAGCGCACCCGCGCCTGCCAAGGCGGCTGCGTCGGCCGCTCGCTGGGCCTCACCACGTGCGGTGAACAGCATCCCCGCGTCGACCGCGAGCGCGGTCATGCCCAGGATCGCCACCGTGGTGAGTGCTACAAATGGCATCGCCGCGCCGCGTTGATTCCTCATTGCCTTCATCGTCATTTCCCTCATCGATCGCTTCAAGACCAAGACCCTCCTCCAGGGTTCTCGTTGACTCGGCCTTTCAGAGTGCAACCGTCGCACCGCGCGTCGATCGGGCTCGGCAGCCACGTACG
>JBDHIC010000151.1:0-6018 GCA_039589035.1 Gemmatimonadota bacterium
GTCCAGCGTCGTCCAGAACTGGCGCCACGAACGCGGCCACCATTTCTTGATCGACAAGATCATTCGGTGATCACGTATTCAAAGGTCATCGTGCAAACGGTCCCGAATATGACGTCAAACGCGGCCGCAAGACCAACCCAATCCCAGTAGGCGGTCCCGTCACCGGTCATGAGTTGCTGACTGGCGCCGGCGCCAGACAGCAGAATCGGCACGCTGAGCGGGAACAACAATACTGGTAACAAGAGTTGGCCCGCCGTCGTATGGGCGGCGATAGCAGCAAAGAACGTCCCCAACGCCGCATAGCCGATCGTCACGATGACCATGACAAGGGTCAGCTTTGGCCACACGGCGCCCAGATGCAGGTCGTAGAGCATCGACGCCGCCGGCACCAAGACGACCTCGATCGCGAGTAGAAAGAGCGTTGCGCCAATCCACTTGCCAATAAACAACGCGCCGCGATCGACCGGTGTCAGGAGCAACCCCTGGAGCGCCCCGTTTCTCTCCTCCTGGGCGAACCACCGCTGGAACCCGATTGCTCCCGCGAACAACAGACTCACCCAGAGTGCGCCCGGCCCGAGCCGGGACAGATCTTCCGGGGTCGGATCGCCGGCGAAGACGAAGACCACAACGACGAGCACGGCAAAAATCGCCATCGTAGCGAGGTTCTCGACGCGACGCGCTTCGAGGCGAACGTCCTTGGTGATAATCTCACCGTCCGCCAACGTGCTCCATTCGCCCGCGTCGGCCACCTTGCCGGCCACGAGGACGAGATAGTGGGTGACCGCCGCCGGCACGCGGGCTAGATCGTGCGTGGTCAACACGATCGCGCGACCCGCCGACCTCAGCCGACCCAGTGCGACGCCAAGCCGTGAGGCCGCGTGAGGATCAAGCCCGGCGTACGGCTCATCGAGCAGCAAGATGCGTGGATCGTGGAGCGCCGACCGGGCGATCGACAACCGTTGGGCTTGACCCCGCGAGAGCGTTCCCGCCCGGCGGTCGCTAGGATCTTCCACACCATAGAGGGTGGCGTAGAAGACGAGATTCTCGAACGCCGACAAACCATCGTACAGAAACGTCGCGTGAGACACCACCCCGACCTCCACCTGCCGCTCGGCGGGTGCCGACAACCAATCTTCGCCGCTCAGGCGAACCGTGCCTGACGACGGGCGCGCGAGCCTGGCGAGCGTTCGGACGAGCGTGGTCTTGCCGGCACCATTGGGCCCGACGATGACCAAGAAATCGCCCGCGGCCATCGAAAACGAGACTTCGTGGAGCGCAAACAGCGACCCGTACTGTCGAGATACGCCAACAACCTCGAGCAGCGGTGCTCCCCCGGTCGGCTCTCGGCTCGGGACCGCGGCTATGGACTTAGCGTGGTGAGGTCGCCCTCGGCCTGGTACTTGGATGGGCACTTGGTGAGGAGCGTCTCAGCGTGGAAGGTGCCTTCCGCATCCAGTTGCCCCTCGACGACGACTTGAATCCCAGGCCGGAAAATGTCAGGTACCGTGCCCGCGTAGACGACCGGAACCTGAGCTGACCCGCCCCCGGAGTCGGCGGCGCTTTGGATCGCGAAGTGAACCTGCCGATTGTCGTCATCCTTTACGATCGACCCCTCGACGATATCTCCCGAGATCCGGATCCGACCGTCGGTATCGGCGACTGCGAGCAGTTCGTCGACTTCGTAGTAGTAGGTCAGGTTTTGACGAGTCCCCTGAAACACCAGGTAACTCAGCCCGGCACCAACCAGCACTATCGCGATGGCCAACCTGCTAATTGACGTGCGTCCTCTCTTCATTATTCGGTCTCCTCTAGCTCTTTATCGAGCCGCTCCAGATATGGAGCCGGTGGCGGCTCTGGCGTTATTCGTCTGCCGTCTCTGCCTCGCCAACGACGAGCGGCGAAAACCAACATGGTGGCACCGGCCACCACCGCCAGAAGCGGCAGCACGTACGCTGCAAGGCTAAACCCGCGCTTTGGAGGCGTCAACAAAATCCACTCTCCGTAGCGGGCGATGAAGTACTCGCGGATCTCGTCGTCAGAGCGCCCTTGGACGATCAACTCACGCACCCGGCGTTTCATGTCTTCGGCCATGAACGAGCGCGATTGCCGGATCGACTGGCTGCGACAGACCGGGCACTTGAACTCGCTCTCGAGCGATCGAGCGCGAGACTCCTGCTCGGGGGTCAGCTCGATCGCACCGTCACCCGCTGCAGCCAATCGCTCTTCCGGCGCCAGGGCATCTTGAGCCGCTCGAGCGAGGGCCGCCGACAGGAGCCCGGTCATCACGATCGACGCAAACACGATCGATCTCACCGCTGGCCACCCCCGATCGGGGTTAGGCTTGCCGGGTCGCCCGACGCGTCGCCCACCTCTCCGCGTTTGAGCGCCACTATCTGCCGATCGAGCTCGGCGCTCGACACGGGGCCGATGTGCTTCGACAGAATCCGACCGTCGGAAGCGATAAAAAACGTCTCCGGTACACCGAACAAACCGTAGTCGATCGCTACTGAGCCGTCTACATCGGCTGCCAGCAAGTAAGTTTTTCCGTAGCGTTCGATAAACGCTTTGGCCGCGGCCTCTCTGTCGTTGACCGCGATCCCCATGAATGCCACGTCGGGACCATAACGTTGCCAGCCGGCCTCGAGAATGGCGGCCTCATCGCGGCACGACAGACACCACGACGCCCAGAAGTTCAAGACCACTGGTTTACCGTGAAAATCACCCAGCACGAGATTGGAATCAGGTGCGCTGTAGTACGGGATCGCAAACGGCGGCGCGGGGTGCCCGACGAGCGGGGACGCGAGTGTTATCTCGCGTGTAAGCGCGTAAGCGAAGAGTGCCACGACGGCCCCAAGAAGCGCGATGAAAGCGAATCGCTTCATCCCTCCAATTTCGGCCCTGCCACCGTTCGCGGCCAACCCGGGCGCACCTCGCTTTCGAGACCGAGCCTGTTGGCCCTATACTGGCATCGGTATGGCACGGATGCCGCAGGATTGACGGTTGGAGGCAAAGACGTGCTCAATCGGGCCAAGGGTCACACCACAGAAGCAGTCAACACCGAGCGATCCGATTCCGCAATCGAGCTGATCGGGGTACGCAAACAGTTCGGCGATCTCGTCGCCGTCGATGAGCTCGACCTCGCCGTCCCTCGGGGCGCGACCTACGGCCTCCTCGGACCCAACGGAGCCGGCAAAACAACCACGATTCGGCTGTTGCTCAGAATCCTCGAGCCCGACGCCGGCGAGCTT
Organism: Gemmatimonadota bacterium; assembly: GCA_039589035.1. Lineage (GTDB taxonomy): Bacteria > Gemmatimonadota > Gemmatimonadetes > JACCXV01 > JAHWKZ01 > CAMYLR01. Next base: position 3,249 of record JBDHIC010000151.1, read on the forward strand.
CGCGTTTTTGGCCGTCCAGTACACCGAGACCTGCTCGACCGGGTCGGCTATCTACCAGAAGAGCGGGGTCTCTACCGCAGCATGAACATTCGCACGATGCTGTCGTTCCTGGCTGAGCTCAAGGGCGTCCCACGCAGCGAATCCCGGTCACGGATCGACGCCTGGCTGGAACGGTTCGGGCTCGAAGATCGCAGTGATGACAGAGTGCAAGATTTCTCCAAGGGAATGCAGCAGAAACTGCAGTTCATAGCCGCGGTGCTCCACGAGCCGGATGTCGTTGTGCTGGACGAGCCGTTCAGCGGCCTCGATCCGATCAACCAGCGAGTGCTCAAGGAAGTCATCGCCGATATCCGGCAAACCGGGCGCACGATCCTGTTGAGCACCCACTTGATCGAGTACGCGGAGCGATTGTGCGATCACGTCTGCATCATCGACGGCGGGCGCAAGATCGTCGACGGTCCGGTCGACCGGGTCAAGCGCGAGCACGGAGGCACACACGTGGCACTGACTTTGGACGGAGTTAGTCGCGTCGACACGTCGACCCTGGTAGAGAAGTTCGAGGCGATGAGCTCGGTGACGCGGGTTTTGGCCGACGGGAACGATCTCGAGGTCACCCTCGAAGACAACGCCGGCTCGAATGATTTCCTCGCATCGTTGGTCTCCAACGGAATCCGACTCCAGCGCTTTGAACGTGTCGAACCGTCACTCCAACAGATCTTCATCGAGAAGGTAGGCGTCGACCCCGAGACCGGGACCCGCACCGATGTTTAGAACATGGGCCATCGTCCGGCGTGAGTTTCTGGTCTTTGCAAAGAGCAAAGCGTACGTCATCGGCACACTGTTCGGACCGCTCATGATCGGGCTGTTTTTCGTGTTGCCGATCTACTTCCTGAGTGGTGGCGCCGAGCGCGCAATCGCGATCGTGGATGCCTCCGGTCTCGGGATCGGCGGGTACGTGTCAGAGGCGCTGTTCGCAGACCCTGGAGTCAGCGGGACCGCGCGCTCGCGAACGCTGTACACGACTCAGGTAATCGACCTCTCAGTGCCGGCCAGTGTGCGAGGTCTAGCGTTAGCTGGACCCGGCTCGGTCCTCGGGTCGCTCAAGCAGTCGGTCGAGGCAAAGACGATCGACGGGTACCTGTGGCTGCCAAACGGTTTGCTGGACGGAGCCAAGGCCCAATACGAGGGCAGCAACGCAACCAATTTTGGCGAGATGAGCGAGATACGATCGGCCGTTCAGCGCGCCGTTCAGCGCGCTCGATTGGAGGTCGCAGGCATCGATCCCGATGCAGTCGGCGAAGCATTTCAGCAGGTCGGGTTCGAAGCCAAAAAGGCGGGTGACACAAGTCGTGGGTCCACCGGACCGCTGGTCGTACTGGGTCAGTTGATGGGGTTCGTGATCTACTTCTTGGTCATCATCTACGGCTATGCGGTGGCGCGGAGCATTCAGGAAGAGAAGAAAGATCGGATCGTGGAGATTCTACTGAGCTCGATCAGACCGGAGAACCTCATGGCAGGCAAAGTGCTCGGCATCGCCGCCGCGGGGATCCTTCAGGTCACGGTATGGGCCGTCGTTGCCGGTCTCGCGTTGACGTTGGGCCGAGGATTTCTGCAGCAGTTCGAAGGGCTCGGGTTTGAGCTGCCGCAAGTCCCACTGTGGATAGGTCTGATCTTTCTCTTCTATTTCGCCGGGGGGTTCTTCCTTTACGCTAGCATGTACGCCGCGGTAGGCGCCGCCTCGACCTCCGACCAGGAGGTTCAGCAAATGCAGTTCCCTTTGATCATGCCGCTCATGATGGGGTTCTTCATGGCCTTTGCGGTGCTCAACGACCCGGATGGTCCGACCTCGGTAACCGGATCGCTCATCCCCTTCACGTCACCGGTCGTGATGCCGATCCGTGCGACGATGGTCAACGTGCCGGGCGTGGAGCTGGCGGCATCGATACTGTTTCTGACCTTTACCTGTGCAGCATTTCTTTGGATCGGCAGCCGCGTGTATCGAGTGTCGATTCTGGCGACCGGCAAGCGTCCAACGCTACGCCAGCTGTGGCGCTGGATGTTGAAAGGTTAGGCCTCCGGACCGCTACTCACCTCGCAACCGCGCTACGCTCGACTCCTCCCCCATCACCACCAACACGTCACTGCGTTCGAGCACCGTTTCCGCGTGCGGCGCGATCCGATGCTCGCGACCGCTCTTATCGATCCGCTGTATGGCGATGACGCCATCTTGGCTGGCACCGGTACCTTCGCCATCTGTGACTCGGCCGGCAGCTCGAAGTAGTCGAATCCGGTTCCCTCGACGGTACGCATCTTGGCCAACAGCGCGTTGCGGCGCAGGACCTCGCGATCAAACGCGCCCAGCACGCCGCGCCGCGTGACGATCCCCAGGAATCGCCGATCGACTTCGTTGTCGATCACGGGAAGCTGGCCCAAGTCCCGCAGCCAGAGCTTCTCGTTCACTTCGACGAGCGAGGTCTCTGGCATAACGACCGGGATCTCGGAGACGAGATCCGCCGCGATCAGCGGACCCGCCTCCTGTTCGCTGAGGAATCGCTTGACCTCGTGGAGCTCGACGATACCGAGAAAGCGTTCGTCCTCATCCCCGATGTATAGCTGCAGCCAACGGGACTCGTTGAAGATCTCGACCAGCTTCTCGAGTGACAGACGCTGTGAATGAAGTTCAACGTTGGGGAGCATGATGTCGCGCACCGACAGGGACCGCATCAGTCGTTCCTGGGGCGTCCCCTCCCATTCCATTCCCCGCCGTCGC
>JBDHIC010000152.1:0-5265 GCA_039589035.1 Gemmatimonadota bacterium
CGTCTACCTCACCGCGTTCCTCGAGCCGGATCGCTGGAGCCCGGCGACGACGATCGATGACACCCCGTTCGAGGTCGTTTCCGGCGGCGAGGTGTGGTCGCCAAACAACTACGATAAAGAGACCCACGGTCCCGTCTCGTTGCGCGCAGCACTCACCAACTCGATGAACATCGCCACCAGCCGGTTGGCGCTCGATGTGGGGTTGAACCGGGTGACGCGAACCGCCCGTGAGGCCGGGATCGGAAGCCGATTGCAGGCGGTCCCGTCGATCGCGCTGGGCGCTTTTGAGGTGACACCGCTGGAGCTCGCATCGGCGTACTCGACGCTCGCCAACGGCGGCATCCGAACCGAGCCGCTCTCGATTCTGGCGGCTGTCGACAATCGGGGTCGGGTGTTGCAACACCGCGAGGTCACCATGGACCGAGTGGCGCCGGCCGACGCCGTATACCTCGTCAACAACATGCTGCAGGACGTGTTCGACTCCGGCACCGCCCAGCGAGCACGTGCGCTCGGCTACTCGGGTCGAGCGGCGGGCAAGACCGGGACGACGAACTTGACTCGCGACGCTTGGTTCGTGGGGTACACCCCGGAAACGGTGGCGCTGGTCTGGGTCGGATACGATGATAACCAGCCGATCGGTCTCGACGGCAGCCGGGCGGCGCTGCCGATCTGGGTCGACTTCATGAAGCGGTCGGGGAACGGCAATCGGAGCCCGGCGTTTCCGGCACCCAGGAACATCGTAATCGTCGAGGTCGATGCGGAGACCGGAGAGCTCGCAACACCGGGCTGCCAAGAGACGCGTTACGAAGTCTTTGTCGAGGGCACCGAGCCGCAGTACCGATGTCATCTGCACGGGGATCAAGACGACGGATGGTGGATCTTCTAAGCCAGCGCTCAGCATGGGTTCTCGGGGTCACGATGATCGCCACGGCCAGCTGCGCTCATCGTGGTGACAGTCGAACAGCTACCCCCGATAACGAGTCGCCATCCGCGAGCGCTGCGACCCAACCAGCGGCCGTCGAGTCCGAACCTCGAGAAATCTCCGTTGATCGCGCCAACGCGTTCGATCCCGGCGCAAACACAATGGCTCGCGATGCCAGCCAACGCGTCGTCGAAGAGGGCAAGGGGTTCCTGATCGCGGGGCGGCCGACCGACGCGGCCAACCGGTTTGAACGCGCCACACGTATCGATCCGACCAATGGTTTCGCGTACTACTACCTCGGCCGCGCGCGAGCAGAAGCGGGCGACCGTCGCGGTGCGATCGGCGTGCTGGAGAAAGCCGAGTCGCTGCTCGGACCGTACCCCGAGTGGCGAGATAGAGCCGCCTCGCTCGCCGAGTCGTTGCGCGGCGGATAGTTGCAGGACCGAGCGATCGACTGGGGCCGCGCCCGCGAACGAATGGTGCGACGACAGGTCGCCGCCCGCGGCGTGCGCGACCCGGCCACGCTCGGTGCCATGTGGGTCGTTCCGCGTCACGAGTTTGTCTTACCCGAGTATCTCGACCTCGCCTACGAGGACCGGCCCTTGCCGATCGGGTTCGACCAAACGATCAGCCAGCCTTACATCGTAGCCTACATGACCCAGTCGGCGGAGCTGGGCCCCGACGATCGCGTGCTCGAGGTCGGGGCTGGGTCGGGGTACCAGAGCGCCGTCTTGGCCGAGATCGCGGCCGATGTGTACTCGATCGAGATCGTCCCTCAGCTGGCGGTTCGCGCCGGGCGCACGCTGCGGCGACTCGGCTACCGCAACGTGCACGCGATCGCCGGCGATGGCCACGCGGGGTGGGAGCGCGCCGCACCCTTTGACGCGATCGTCGTCGCTGCGGCGCCGGCATCGGTACCCGAGACGCTGGTCGAGCAGCTGGCCGAGGGTGGCCGCCTAGTGGCGCCCGTCGGAACCGGCGCCGACCAGACGATCTTCCGGCTTCGCCGGACGCCCGAGGGCATCGTGTCGGAGGAGCTGATCGCGGTGCGTTTTGTGCCAATGACGGGTGACGCTTGATGACGCCTGGGCGGCGTTGGCTCGGCGTAGGAGTCGCCATCGCCGTTGCCGCAATCGCTCTCGCGTTCTTCCTCGGCCGACCCGACCCACGTGTCCTGCCGGTCGATCCAACGACCCACTTCACACCCGATTTTGGGGAAACCTCGAGTCTCTACAGCGGGGTCAAGTACGCGTTCTGGGCCACGGCGACGCTGCTGCGCTGGGGAACGTTGATCGGTCTAATCGTGCTGGGAGGCGGACGCGTTCTGACCACTATCATGGGCCGCGTTTCCAATCGATCGTCAGTCATCGCGTTCGGCAACATGGCGATCCTGCTGGCGATCTTGGCGCTGGTTACACTGTCGCTCTCGTACGCCAGCGGCTACCGGATCGAGCACGCCTTTGGCCTGTCGACGCAGACGCGCTCGGCGTGGCTGCTCGACTACGTCAAGGTGCGCGGTTTCTGGATCCTCGTCTACAGCGCTGCGGCGGCCGGGTTCTTGGCTGCGATCAGGCGTTGGCCGCGACGCGGATGGATCGTGGCCGCGGGTGCCGGGATCGTCGTCGCCGTGTTCGGCACGGTCGCCGCGCCGCGCATCATCGATCCCCTGTTTCACGACTTCACGGCCCTCGCGGACCGCGAGCTCGAGCGCGAGATCGTCGAGTTGGGCGACATTGCAGGGATCGACATCCAACGTGTCCGAGTGATGGACGCCAGCCGGCGCACGCGCCGCCTCAACGCTTACGTGACCGGAATCGGCGCTACGCAGCAAGTTGTTCTCTACGACAACTTGGTGGCTAACGCACCGCGTGAGGAGCTGCTGCTGGTCGTCGCCCACGAGATCGGTCACCAACGGGAGCGCCACGTGACGCGCGGCTTGATGTCGACGTTACCGGGGATCGTACTCGGGGTTTGGGCCTTGTCAGTGCTAGCCGGATGGCGGGCGCGACGGGATCCCACACTGGATGGCCCAGCCGACCCGGCCGGGCTACCGCTGCTCTGGCTCGCCGTTTCCGTGATGCTGTTTCTCTCGAGCCCCATATCGGCGACGATCTCGCGTGGGATGGAAGCCGAGGCCGACTGGATCTCGCTCGAGCTGACCCGCGACCCCGACACGTTCGTGGCTGCCGAGCGACGGCTTGCCGAAACCAATATGTCCTGGATCACGCCGCCGGAATCGGTCGTTCGATGGTTCTACAGCCACCCACCGGTGCTCAATCGGATCGGGATGGCCGAGTACTGGCGGGCTGTTCGCGGAGATCCCGCCCCGTCATCTCGGCCGGCTGACTGATCTCCTGCAACGCCAATAGCGTGGGCACGGCATCGCAGAGCGCGCCACCTGCCCGCAGTTGGCCGCGAAATCCCTTCGAGACGAGCAAGCATGGCACCGGATTGGTCGTGTGCGCGGTGTGCGGGGTGCCGTCGTCCTGAACCATCGTCTCGGCGTTCCCGTGATCAGCCAGAACAAGCAGCGCGCCATCGGGCTCGACGTCAAGAAACGCGTCGACGACCTTACCCAGACACCCGTCGATCGTCTCGACGGCGCGGATCGCCGCCGGCAGATCCCCGGTGTGTCCCACCATGTCCGGATTGGCGAAGTTGCAGACAAAGACGTCAAACCGCTGCGATCGAATCGCATCCAACAAGCGGTCGCGAACCTCCAGCGCCGACATCTCGGGCTGCAAGTCGTAGGTCGCGACCTTAGGCGACGGCACGAGGATGCGCTCCTCCTTGGCGTATGGCTTTTCTCGACCACCGTTGAAGAAGTACGTCACGTGGGCGTACTTCTCGGTTTCGGCGATCCGCAAGTTCGAGCAGTCGTTGGCCTCCCACACCTCTCCCGCGACGTGATCGAGGGTTCGCATTGGAAAGGCGACCGGCAAATCGAACGTCTCGTCGTACTCGGTCATGGTAGCGAAGTACAACGATTCGATGCGGTCGCGCTCAAAGCCGTCGAACCCCGGCTCGGTGAAAGCTCGTGTGAGCTGGCGCGCACGATCGGCCCGGAAGTTGAAAAACAGGATCGCGTCACCAGCCCGCACCCGCGGTGTGTCCTGAACGATGATCGGCTTGATGAACTCATCGGTCACGTGGTTGTCATAACTCTTCTTGATCGCCTTGAGGGGATTGTGAGTCGAGCTTCCCGACTGCCCGCTGGTCAGTGCATCGTAGGCGATCCGAGTACGATCCCAGCGACGGTCGCGATCCATGGCGTAGTACCGGCCGATGACCGTCGCCAGCTGACCAACATCCTTCTTGTGCATCACGTCTCGAAGAGCTTCGAGATGCCCAAAGCCTGAGGTTGGCGAATTGTCGCGGCCGTCCGTAAAGGCGTGGACCGCGACGCGGGCTGGCCCCTTGCGACGAACGAGCTCGAGCAGAGCCACCAGATGTCGCTCGTGGCTGTGGACACCGCCATCCGAGACGAGTCCCAGCAGATGCAATACGCCATCGGTTCGGGTCACGTGCTCGATCGCCTCGATGAATGGCTCGAGGTCGAAGAACACGTTCGACTCGATCGCTTCGTCGATCCGCAGAATGTCCTGCGCGATGACCCGACCAGCGCCTAGGTTCAGGTGGCCGACCTCGGAGTTCCCCATCTGGCCCGCCCCCAAACCGACCGCTTCGCCAGACGCCGCCGACCGCTTCGCCAGACGCCGCCAGTTCGACGTGCGGATACTTCTCCCACAGCGTATCGAACACCGGCGTCCTGGCGAGTGCGACGGCGTTGCTTTCACGCGCCTCGCGCAGCCCCCACCCATCGAGAACGATCAGTCCGACCCGGCGCACCGCGAAACCTCCTCCTCGATATCAGCCAACACCGCATCCGCCTTTTCCAGCAATAGCTCGATCGACCCGTCATTGACAATCACGTAGTCGCTGCGATCGACTTTTTCTGCGTCGGGCATTTGCGCCGTCATCAGCTCTTCGATCCGTTCGGGACTCAGGCCTCGCTTCTGGGCGAGCCGTTCGGCGCGCAGTTCGCGTGGCGCCGTGACCAACACGATCCGGTCGAGAGCCTCGGGTATCCCGAACTCGAAGATGAGCGCAGCGTCAACCACCACCACACGATGACCCTCGCGTTGGGCGGCGTCGATCTCACGGTCGAGCCGCTCCAGGAGGGGCGGGTGGACGATGGCATTGAGCCGCGCCGTGGCGTCAGGCGAGCAGAACGCTCGCGCGCCCAGCACCACCCGGTCAATCGATCCATCCCCATCGACGATCTCGGTTCCAAAGGCCTCGATCAGCGCCCTCTGCGCCTCTCTGTCCTCCGTCAGAACGGC
>JBDHIC010000153.1:0-4586 GCA_039589035.1 Gemmatimonadota bacterium
GGCGCCATGAGTGCTGAATGAAAGGCACCCGATACGTTTAGCTCGACCGCTTTGCGTGCACCCCAATTCGGCGCTTCCTCGATCGCTCGCCGAACAGCGCTCACCGATCCTGACACGACGATTTGGCCGGGTGCGTTGAAGTTGGCTGGTGTCAGCACTTCATCAGATGCTCGCACCGCGTCACACAAGGCCAACACATCGGCGCTCTCCATGCCGATCAGAGCGGCCATCGTGCCTGGCTCCTCGCGCCCAGTGGCGGCCATCGCCTCCCCACGCGCCCGAACCAGCCGCAGGCCATCCGAGAACGATAGACTGCCAGCTACGACATGAGCCGAGAACTCGCCGAGGCTATGGCCCGCGGCCGACTCCGGTTCTATCCCTTCTGCCGCGAGCACGCGCGCCACCGCGACGGAATGTGTGAGAAGCGCCGGTTGGGCGTTCTCAGTTGCCCGAAGCTCTTCCTCGGGACCACCCCAACACACACGGCACAGTGCCACTCCGAGCACGTCGTCGGCTTCCTCGAACGTCCGCTTGGCCTCGGTTCGCGCCGCGGCCAAATCGGCGCCCATGCCTACGAACTGGCTTCCCTGTCCCGGGAACTGGAATGCGATAGACGACAACGCTAGAGGCGAAGCACGGCCGAGCCCCACGCGAGGCCGCCACCAAAAGCGGTCATCAAGATCGTACCTCCGGGCGGCACCATCTCGTTGCGTCGCACCTCGTCGAGCGCGATCGGAATCGATGCCGAGCTCGTGTTTCCATACCGATCGATGTTGATGTACAAGCGCTCGCGATCAACACCCAGTCGCTTGGCGAGCGATTCGATGATTCGGATGTTGGCCTGGTGCGGAACGACCAAGTCGATGTCGTCTATCGTCATCCCGGCTTTGCCAAGAACGATCCGACTCGATTCCTCCATGGCCAGCACCGCGCGCTTGAAAATGTCACGACCTTCTTGTTTGACAAACTCGAGTCGCTCGCTCTGTGTCTGTGAGGTCGATGGCATGGCCGCTCCACCCGCTGGTCGCCACAGCATCTGGGCGCAACGTCCATCGGTCTGCATGTGGGTCGCCAACAACCCGGTGCCACCGTTGGCCAGATCACCACCGGGCCCGAGTAGCGCCGCACCGGCCCCATCGCCAAACAAGACGCACGTCGATCGATCGGTGTAGTCGATGATAGCAGACATCTTCTCGGCTCCGATGACGAGCGCGTTCTCGAACAGTCCGGCTTTCAATAGACCATCGGCAATCGCCACACCGTAGAGCCAGCCCGCGCACGCTGCGCTCACGTCAAACGCGGCAGCTCGCTGAGCTCCAAGTCGGGCCTGGGTCTCACAGGCCGTAGACGGGAGCAAGTGGTCGGGAGTGGCGGTGGACAGGATTATGAGGTCGACGTCAATCGGCTCGACCCCGGCTTCCGATAGTGCCTTTGAGCCGGCTCTGGCAGCAAGATCAGCCGTGTTCTCTCCATCGGCACAGATGCGCCTTTCCCGAATCCCGGATCGAGTTCTGATCCACTCGTCTGATGTATCGACCATCTTCTCGAGGTCAGCGTTGGTAAGCACGCGTTCTGGAACAGCCAACCCAGTACCCCGAATGAAACCCTGCCGTTGAGTCTGTTTCTGGTCGCTGATAACGCCCGCTGCCTGGCTTCTCATGCGCCCTCCTTCAGCTGGTCGTCAGTGGCTGTCGAGGCCACGAACTCGCCGACCGCCTCTTCGATGTGGCGGTTGAGTTTTCGCGCTGCGGCTGTTCTCGCCACGTCGATAGCGTTCCGAAACGCTTTTACGCTGGACCCACCGTGACCGATGACCACGATGCCGTTCACGCCCAACAGTGGAGCACCCCCGTACTCCGCATAATCGATCTTCCTTCTCACCGAATCGAGCGCGGACCGCATGAGCAGAGCTCCCAACCCGGCTAAGCGGCTCTTGCTCACCTCCTCGCGGACCGAGTCGGCTAGAAAGTCGATAAACGACTCCCCGAACTTGAGCACCACGTTGCCGACGAAGCCGTCACACACCACCACATCCATCGCTCCCCTTAGCACATCGCGTCCCTCCACATTGCCGATGAAGTTCAAGTTGCTAGCGCTCAACAGTTGGTGTGTGGCCACGGTGAGATCGTTTCCCTTGCTTGGCTCCTCGCCGATCGACAACAGCCCCACGCGGGGCCGTTCGCGGCCCAAGACGTCGATCGCATAGATGTGACCCATGATCGCGAACTGAACGAGGTGCTCCGGTCGACACTCAGCATTGGCTCCAACATCCAGCACCAGGCAGGGCAGACCCTGGGTTGGGAAGATCGTCACGATGGCAGGTCTCGAGATACCCTTGATGCGCCCTAAGGTGAGCAACGCTCCGGCCATCACCGCGCCAGTGTTTCCAGCCGAAATGAATGCGTCGGCGTGACCAGACTTCTGCAACTCGAGTCCCACCGCGATCGAGGAATCTTGTTTGCGCCGCAGGGCGGCGGAGGGGGCGTCGTGCATCTCGATCACTTGAGGCGCGTGCTGGATCCGAAGCCGGTCGCGTGGGGAGCGCCGCCCATCAAGACACGGTGAGATCCTTCGCTCGTCGCCCGTCAACACGATCTCGAGCTCTTCGCACTCCTCGATGGCAGCCAGAGCGGCCGTCACCGGATACTCCGGGGCGTGGTCTCCCCCCATGGCATCGAGCACGATTCGCATCGTTCGTATTCACCTCTGGCCGACCGGCCTTGGAGGTGTCTAGAACTCCTCCACGTCGACTATGTGGCGTCCCGCGTAGTGGCCGCAGTGCGGACAAACCCGATGCGGGAGCTTTGGCTGCAAACACTTGTCGCACTTGATCACGGTCGGCGCGTCCACTTTCTTGTGGGTTCGCCGATTGCGTCGCCGCGTTTTGCTGATTCTTCGTTTTGGTACTGCCATCAGTATCAGTCTCCGAGATACAGGTTGTCTTCAATCATCGAATCGGAGTGCACTCAAAGCGCTCCAACGTTCATCGGATTCGTCCCCCTCGCAGTCGCACTTTTGCTGGTTCAAGTTCTGACCACATTGCGGGCACATCCCAGCGCATTCCTCATCGCACAATGGGAATCGATTGCGTTCCAGAAACAGCCACTCACGCACAGGCTCGTCGATCTCGATCTCGGTCGCCTTGGGGTCGATCGGAATCACATCCGTGTCCCCGAGTTCATCGTCCGTATCCTTGGATTGCTGGTAGACAACCCAAAACCGATCGTCGATCGCGACCTCTACGGATGCCAGGCACCTTCGGCACGAACCCACGGACGAACCGTGGATGTCCACCGTTACGACGTACATCCCTCCGGTCGCGCTGGTCACGTCGACATCCAACTCGATCGGCTCGGTGATCCGACTCCCGTAGCCGTCCAGCAAGGGATCGTCTGGCGCGATCGTGAAGCCGGTCTTTAACCGGCCCCCTGAAAGACGCGAGAGATCAACGATCATAACCGTATAAGTATATTCTCTATAGTTACTTGGAACAAACGTGGTGGGTGAAGCGCCTAGACCCCGAAGAAGAACCCTATCTCGCGGGTTGCGTTGTCGGCAGAATCCGACGCGTGGATGGCGTTGCGCTCAACTGACTCGGCGTACAAGCGGCGGACCGTGCCCTCGTCGGCCTCACTCGGATCGGTTGCGCCGATCGATCGCCTGAGCCCAGCGACCGCGTCGTCGCACTCCAGCACCATCGGCACACACGGGCCGCTGGTCATGAAGTCCACCAAGCTATCGAAGAATGGTCGCTCCGCGTGTATCGCATAAAAGTCGCGCGCACGCTCGTTGGTCAAGGTCAGCATGCGCATCTCACGGACCACGAAACCGTCTGCCTCGAGGTGCGCCAGAATAGCGCCGATCAGGTTCTTCGCGACAGCATCCGGCTTGATGATCGCAAGGGTTCGCTCGGTTGGCATCAGAACTGTAACAGCTTTCGAATGAGGGAACGACGACTGATCAAGCCGACCCACTTCCCGTCCTTTGTTAACGGCAGCGGGTCGGCGTTCTTGTTGACTATAATCGAAGCCGCCTCGCTGATGCTGGCTTCGACCGGCAGGCAGAGGACCGCTTTCGACATGACATCCCGGACCGAAGCGTCGGCCTCCTCCCGAGTTGCCAAATCTGATGGGCTCTCGAACACCCGCAGGTAACCCGGTAGGAAATCCCGGATCAGGTCCTTCTCCGAAATCATACCGACGATCTCGTCTCTCTTGTTGACTACTGGCAATCCGGTATACTCCCCGCGCGTCATGAGTCGAGCCGCCTCGCGCAGCGGCATCTCCGGGTAGATCCTCTGTGATGCGGGCTGCATGACATCGATCACCGAGAACTTGTGAACCCGTGGCGCTTTTCGAACTGCCGGGAGATCGACGATCGACTGGGCGTCGGGGGCAGAGAGCACTGCATCGAGCGCACCCTCTTCGCGCAAAAGCGCCGCCAGAGTAGCAACGGTCTCCAGATACGCGGCTGACTCTCCGGGTGGCGCAGCGACCAGCACCAACAGCCGACCGCGGGTCTCGCCACCTGTCTCGGCCGGTACTCTCAGCGGCCGCTCGACGATCCCGACCGAAATCACGATCCGG
>JBDHIC010000154.1:0-4577 GCA_039589035.1 Gemmatimonadota bacterium
TCGCGCTGACGATTCTGACCGTCGGGGTGGCCGCAGTCTATGTGCCGTCGGCGGCGATCGCTCCCAACAGTCGACTGGTCAATTCGTTCGAGCGATTCTGGGTATGGTTCATCCTGCGCGGATCAAATGTCGGCCTACGTGGCCACGGATTGGAGAACGTCGTCGCCGGACGATCATACATCGTAATGGCCAATCATCGGAGCATGTACGACATCCCGGCGCTCCACTACCTTCTCGGGAAGAATCGCGATCTGCGATGGATCGGCAAGCACGAGATGCTGAGGGTGCCCTTCTTCGGTTGGGCGTTCGCGCTCAGCCGGCATATCGCGATCGACCGGCAGAATCGCGACAAGTCGATTGCAGCGCTCAAGGAGGCTGCGGCCAATAGCGCCGAGGGTGTGTCGTTCGTGATCATGCCCGAGGGGACGCGGAGCACTAATCGCCGGCTCGCACCGTTCAAGAAGGGTGGGTTTCACCTGGCGATCGACACCGGCTTGCCGATCCTGCCGGTCGCCATCATGGGGACGGAGCAGCTCATGAGGAAGGGCGAGTGGTGGATCCTGCCGGGGTCGATCGATGTCTTCGTGCGACCGCCGGTCGAAGTCAGCGATTACGACAAGAGCCGGCTCGAGGAGTTCCGCCAACGGGTGTGGACCGAGATCCGCGACGCGTTGCCGGATCTGCCAGCCGAAGCGGAGAGCGGGGCAGCATGACCGAGAACCCAAGCGCAGCCCGGCCCAGCGTCCCCAAGTCAGCCTACGAAGCCGCGCGGGAGGAGTTGCTGGGCGTGATCGACCGCGCGCCCAACGCTGCTGTCGCGCACCAACGAGTGTGCGATGAGCTGTACGTGGTGTTTGAGCACTACTCGTGGGTCGGTATCTACAGCGTCGATGGTGACGGTCTCACGCTTTCGGCCTGGAGTGGACCCGAAGAGACCGAGCACACCCGCATCGGGATCGGCGAGGGGATCTGCGGGTTGGCTGCCGCAACTGGAGAGACCGAGCTCGTACCAGATGTCGCCGAGCGGCCCGAGTTTATCGCCTGCTTCCCATCGACCAGGTCGGAGATCGTGGTTCCCATTCATGGACCCGAGGGGGTCATCGGCGAGATCGACATCGACTCCGATTGGCTGGATGCGTTTGGCGACGTCGATCGGGAGTTCTTGGAGACGATCGCGGCATCGCTGGGAGATAAATCCTCGAGCCAACCGGAGGCATAACGTGACCGATCGAGATCGGGTGATCGATACGATCCGCGAAGCCTTTGGCTCGAACGAGTATCCGGGTGACCATTTCCTGCAAGGCAGCTTCGAAGGGTGTGAGCCGGCTGACTCCGTGGGCCCATTCGTCGGTCAGGAGGATTGGGAAGCAGTCGACCCGCAAGTTCTCGATGGGGCGGGTGCGTTGAACTTCTTCTCCGAGGCGGGATTCCGGTTTTACATGCCGGCCTACATGATTGCCGATCTGCGGGAGCAGCTGATGACCGAAGACCCCGTGTTCCATCTGGTGCACGGGTTTCACGATATCGCGATTGAGGTCCCAACCGAATCCGGAACGTTCGTGCGCACGACCGGGAAATCGACGTTTGTGAACCCCAGGCGATACGGCGCGATGACGTGGTACGACTACGGGCGGCAGAGGCTGTCGGTTTTCACGCGTGAAGAAGCGCAAGCGATCGTGGCCTACTTGAAGCACAGGCGCGCATCCGACCCAGACGGGCTGAACCACGCATCGATTGATGCCGCACTCGAGGAGTACTGGCTCGATCGGGCCGCGAACGCGCCCCCCAGAAACGATTTGCAGGCACACCTCGAAGAAGAGGAGCGTTTTATCCGCGGTATCAATCCAGACCTCGAACTGTAAGGGGGAGCAATGGGTGCGGAGCCATACGATTACTTGGTGTCGTATGAACCCGATATTCAAGCGGCGCTCGACAAGCTGCGAGCGCAGGTCTTCGAGAGCGGGCAGTACCGTGGGGCAGAGGACAATCCAGCGACTCCCGAGGAAGCACTGGAGATGATGGATGCCGAAGGTACGGGGTCCATTCTAGACATCGGCCGCGTCTCCGAGCAGCCGGATTTCTTTTACGCCGCGCCGCTGAACGAGAGCGAGCTCCAAACGTGTTTCGGCACTAACCGGCCGACACTCGGAGATATCCAGGGGAGCGATGCTTTTTGGGACGGCATCGAGCGCGGTCACGCTCGCTACGTGATCGTGTACGAGGACGACCAACCCAAGAACATTTTTTTCGCCGGTTACTCCTTTGACTAGATCGCCGTGGGTGCGATTTGGCGCGATGCCGTGGGTGCTGCTACTGGCGCTCGTCGCTGCCGGGACGGCCCAGGCACAGGAGACGCCCGTCCAGGGTTCGATGCTGCTCGAAAACGGTCGTGTCTGGACCAACGACCCGGATGAGCCAGTGGCTTCGGCGGTCGTCATCGAGGGCGATCGGATCGTGTGGGTGGGGGAGGGCGAAGCGGCACCGGTGACCGCGAATACCCGCCGGATCGACCTTCGGGGCCATCGCGTCGTACCGGGCTTTAACGATGCCCACACGCACTTCATAGACGGCGGCTTCACGCTGCTGGCGCCCGACCTGCTGTCATCCGACAGCGCTGAGGAGTTTGTTCGCCGCTTGGGCGAGTACGCGCGGACGCTGCCGCCGGGCCGATGGATCGACCTTCACGCGGCGTGGGATCACGAGCGGTGGCCCGGTCATCCGCTCCCCTCGCGCGAACTGATCGATCCGGTCACACCCGACAACCCGGTCTGGATGAGACGCCCTGATGGACACATTGGTCTCGCCAACTCGTTGGCCCTCGAGTTAGCCGGCGTGAACTCCTCTACACCTGATCCGGCCGGCGGTCGAATCGATCGTGACCCGAGCGGAAATCCAACCGGGATTCTGCGCGACGCGCATGATCTCATCCGGCCATCGATTCCGCCGATTTCGGAAGATCAGTACCGCGAGGCACTCGACGCCGCGCTCGCACATGCCGCCCGCATCGGCGTGACAAGTGTGCAAGACATGTGTTACGAGTCGGGCTCGGCCGGGAAGCGGTTGCTCGAGTCGTACGCGCACGAAGGAAAGCTCACGGTGCGGTTCTACTGCCGCACCGCGCTCAGTGATTGGGAAACGCAGACGGCAGCCGGTGTCTCGGCCGGGTCAGGTGACTCCTGGCTGCGCTGGGGAAGCCTCAAGACGTACGCCGACGGCGCGTTGGGCTCGTCGACCGCGTACATGTTCGAGCCCTACACCGACAACGCCGACAACCGGGGACTCCTGGGCGACGTCATGCTTCCGGTCGACACGTTTTACGGGCTGGCTGCGGGTGCCGACCGCGCTCGCCTGCAGCTGTCGGTTCACGCGATCGGCGACGCTGCGATCAGCCTGGTGATCGATCAGTTCGAGCGGATCGAGGACGAAAACCCGCTCTGGGATCGCCGCTTCCGGATCGAGCACGCGCAGCACTTGGCACGCAAGGACTTCGAGCGGTTGGCGGACCTCGGCGTGGTTGCCAGCGTACAGCCTTTTCACGCCATCGATGATGGCCGCTGGGCGGAACGAAAGATCGGCTCAGAGCGAGCCAAGACAACGTACCCGTTCCGATCGTTTCTCGACGCCGGGGTTCCGCTCGCCTTTGGGACCGATTGGCCGGTCGCACCGTTGGAGCCGATGCGAAGCGTGTACGCCGCGGTGACACGGCGGACGTTGGATGGCGCGCACCCGGACGGCTGGGTACCGGAAGAGAAGATCACCGTTGAGGAAGCGTTGGCCGCCTACACCAGCGGCTCGGCGTACGCCGAGTTTGCCGATCATGAGAAGGGCCTGCTACGGCCGGGCTATCTCGGCGACCTCGTCGTACTGTCCGAAGACCCGTTGGAGGTCGAACCAGAGCAGCTCGAGACGATCGAACCGGTGCTGACGATCGTCGGCGGTCGCATCGTGTACGCCGCTGACGAATGGGCGGCAGAGTAGCAGACGATGAGCCTGAACATCGACAGTGAGTACAACCGCCGAGTGCTCACCGATCTCGTGCGCTGCAACTCGGTCAATCCCGCGTTCACCGACACGGACGGCGAGCCCGGTCGTGGCGAACGGGCCATCGCCGACATCGTTGCGCGAATCCTCACCGAGCTGAACCTGGATGTACAGCTGCACGAAGCGGTTCATGGCCGATCGAGCGTGATCGGCGTTCTCAGGGGAGTCGGTGGCGGCCGCTCGCTGATGCTCAATGGCCACCTCGATACAGTGGGTCCCGGTAAAATGAAGCAACCGTTCGAGCCGCGGGTAGAGGACGGACGGCTCTACGGCCTTGGTGCGTACGACATGAAAGGCGCCGTCGCGGCTTGTATCGGCTCCATGGCCGCACTGATACGGTCCGGCCAACGCTTGAAGGGCGATCTCGTCCTGGCACTGGTAGCCGACGAGGAGGATGCGAGTCTCGGCACAATCGACGTGCTCCGTCGCTGCTCGGTTGATGGCGCGATCGTCACCGAGCCCACCGAGTTGCGCCTGTGCACGGCACACAAGGGTTTCACCTGGATCAGAGTCACGACGCGTGGCTTCGCCTGTCA
>JBDHIC010000155.1:0-8048 GCA_039589035.1 Gemmatimonadota bacterium
GAGGACTTTTGGCCCCAGGGTGAGCCGCCGGACGGCGGAGGGGTCCACGCACCAACCGGTGGACCACCGGTGCTCGAAGGGGTGGTCCAATGAGCCAGGCGGCAGCTATCCACGCCCAGGCCCCGCGGCCC
The DNA here is from genome assembly GCA_039589035.1 of Gemmatimonadota bacterium. GTDB lineage: Bacteria > Gemmatimonadota > Gemmatimonadetes > JACCXV01 > JAHWKZ01 > CAMYLR01. The sequence continues at coordinate 132 of JBDHIC010000155.1, forward strand.
ATGGAAGGGATCCGGGTTTACAACGTCAAGCTCGGGATGTGGGTCTTCCTGCTATCCGAGGTGATGTTCTTCAGCGGGCTGATCGGGGCGTACATCATCCTGCGGTTCGCAAATCCGGAACAATGGGCAGCACCGGGTGAGGTGCTAAACGTCCCGCTGACCGCGTTCAACACGTTCATGCTGATCTGCAGCAGCGTCACGATGGTTAAAGCGTTCGCCGCGATCGAGCACGGCGATCAAGCCGGACTCAAGAGGTGGCTGCTGGCGACGATCGTGCTGGGCGCGGCGTTTGTCGGCATCCAGGTCTTCGAGTACATCAAGCTCGCCGAGCACGGGTTTGTGCCCATTGCCAGCCAGTACACCGCGGGGGGAGGGCCGCTGTACGGCTCGACCTTCTATACCATGACCGGTTTTCACGGTGCGCACGTCTCGATCGGCGTGCTGTGCCTGATCTTCACGCTGGTCAAGGCGCTTCGCGGTCACTACACGGAGGAGTACTTCTCGGGTGTGGAGATCATGGGGCTGTACTGGCACTTCGTGGATCTGGTTTGGATTATCTTGTTCACGATCGTCTATCTGATCTGAATGCGCCCCTCGTGGTCTTTCCAAGCCTGCAAGTGTGGTCATGGGGGCTAGAGCGGGGAATCGACCCCCTGCTATGGTGGTTCATACTCGGGGTGCTCGAACTCGTCGCCTGGTACATCTTTGGCTGGCGGGCACTCTTTTATGTCTTTGTCGGATGGTATGTGCTTGCAATGATCCTCACGATGATCTAGGAGTGAGCGCATGAGCGAACGCCGCGCACCCAACTACTACTTGGTTTGGCTGTACCTGTTGGTCCTGACGATCGCCGAGGTATTGGTGGCGTTCTTGTCGGGGCTGCCATTTGAGGTGCTGGTCTTCATCCTGTTATCCTTGGCGATCTGGAAAGCGGCGCTGGTGGCGATGTACTACATGCACCTCCGGTTCGAGCCGCCACGGCTAGTCGTCCTGGCCCTGGCTCCCCTGCCGCTGGCGGTCCTAATCACGATCGTCGTGATAACGATGGAGGTATTTTGAGCGCCGGGCTCATGGAGGGGATGCTCTGGGCGGGGCTAGTTATGATCGGAGTCCCGCTACTGGTCGGCATCGGGGTGGCGATTGTCATAGTGCGCCAGCGGGCTCGCTACCACGCACAAACCCGGACTGAGTCGGGGTCGAGGTAGACTAATGGCTCGTTCTTCGCTGATCGGTTTTCATCGCGTGTTGATCGGGGCCGGTATCCTGTTCTGCATCGGCTTCGCGATCTGGATATGGTGGGCTGGACATAACACGGTGCTGGCGGTTGTGTTTATCGTCCTTGCACTCGGGCTCAGCTACTACTTGAAGAACCTCTCCCGCTTCGTCGACTACAAGGACGACCGCTAGCCCCAGCTACTACTCGTCCCAAATCCGGTTGAAGTGCGTCAACAATCGTGGATGGCGGTACCACAGCCAGGCCGCCATACCTGCGGCAGCGAGCAGGTTGGCGACCGCGACGCCCCAGAACGCGATACTTCCGAGCAGCGGTTGGCCGATCGCCACCATGTAGACGTGGAAGGCGACCTCGAAGAAGATGAAGAAGAACACGAGGGCGATCCCGAGCGATGGAATGCGCTCAATCTCGGTCACCAGAAACGACGCAACGACGCCGACGCCGATGAACGCCGCGTGGTGCACGATCGTGTATGCGGCGACCATGCCTGGATCGATCACCGTGTGTCCGCCCGCTGCTTCGGCCCCCTTGAAGAGGACGGTTCCGAGGAGCGACGGGGTGTAGAGCGCCTCGTGCTGAACTACGTCCAGGAACAGAAACCAAGCTGCAACGATCCCCGCACCGATCATCCCGGTCACGAAACCTTCGATCAGGACGTTCGGCGCGGAAACGGGTGGGACGACGGGTCGTGTTGCCGAGGGGGCGTCGGTCATGGCACCTCCCGAAGCGCAAAGCGAAGGTAGATGATGGCCAGCCGCCTACCGTGGCGCAAGCCTGACCCCATCGATCAGGCCGGCGCCATCAGCCTCAGCGCCCCAAACAGCAGCATGAGCGCCAAGATGATGGCCGCGGCGACCACCAGGCCGGTCGACAGAATCGCGGTCAGAATCGGTCGATCGTACCGCAGGTGCATAAAGAACATCGCCACCAGCGCAAACTTCGTCGCCGATAGCACCAGCAGGATAGGCGCGATCGCCGTGCGCAGGAACGGGATGTAAAACACCGCCACCTCGAGCATCGTGATGATCGCCAAGATGAGCGCTACCAGCCAATACGTGCTGCGGCTGGCGTGGGCGCCACTCTGATGTTCAGCGATCTCGTTCACGCGCGCGCACCCCTCACTGGATGAGGTAGACGACCGTGAAGATCACGATCCACACTACGTCTACGAAATGCCAATACAACCCTGCGACCTCCACGTCAAGGCCGCGCTCCGGCCCGAGCCTTCCGCGAAACGCCATGACGAGCAGCGTGGCCATCCAGATCACGCCGACCGTCACGTGGGCGCCGTGGAACCCGGTGAGAACGAAGAACGTCGAGCCGAACAGGTTCTCTTGGAGGGTCAGCCCCTCATGATAGAAGTGCGAGAACTCGTAAACCTGCCCGGCCAGGAAGAGACCACCGAGAGCGATGACGCCCCCGATCCAGAGCTTCGCCTGGCCCTTTTGATCGCGCTGAACGGCGTCGAGCGCCAGCACCATGGCGAGGCTCGACATCAGCAGCACAAAGGTCGAGACCGACGTCAGCGGGATGTTCAGGATCTCGGCCGGTGTGGGGCCGGTTACGCTCTTTCCCTTGTAAGACAGATACGTCGCGATCAGCGACCCGAAGAACATGCATTCCGAGCCGATGAACACCCACATCGCCATCTTGCGGTGCGGGACCCCGAATGTCGTTGCGTGCGTGCTCATTCCGCCCTTCCTCCGGGCTCGAATACGGGGTTCCCCGGCCGCTCGAGCGGCTGGAACGCCCACCAGTACACGGCGACGACGAGCACGGCCACCCCGACCAGGACAGGCAGCAAACCGACCATCGTCCCGCCCCCGCCCAGCGTCAGCCCGACTGCGGCTACCAATGGCCAGTGGCTGGGCGACGGCAGCTCGATCCGTTCGGTGGGGTGATCGGGCTGGGGCGGCGTGCCGTCTTCCTTGGTGTGTCTGGAGATGTCCCTTGTCGGTCCGTACTTGTGGAGCCACAGCGGACGCGCGCTGTTGACGGTCGGTATGACGGCGAAGTTGTACTCGGGAGGTGGCGAGCTCATCGACCACTCGAGCGTGGCTCCATCCCACGGATCTGCCGCGGCTGCCTCTCCGGATCGCAGGCTGCGCACCAGGTTCACGTAGAGCAACAAGACGCCGAGGCTGAGGACGAATGCACCGACGGTCGCCATCAGGTTCCACTGCTCCCACCCGACCCCGGCCGGGTACGTGTAGATCCGCCGCGCCATGCCATCGAGACCGAGAAAGTGCATCGGGAAGAACGTCAGGTTCATGCCCAGGAACATGACCCAGAAGCTGAGCTTCCCGAGCCCCTCACCGAGCATCCGCCCCGTGACCTTGGGCCACCAGTAGCAGACACCCGCGAGCAGTCCGAACACCGTGCCGCCAAAGAACACGTAGTGCAGGTGCGCGACTACGAAGTACGAGTCGTGCTGTTGCAGGTCGATCGGCGCTGACGCGTGCATGATTCCCGACAGCCCACCGACGATGAACAGCGCCACCATGCCAACTGCGAAATAGAGTGGTGTTCGCATGACGATGTGGCCGCCCCACAACGTTCCGATCCAGTTGAAGATCTTTACACCTGTTGGGATCGCGATCAGCATCGTGCCGAGCGAGAACGCGGTGTCGGCGATCGGCCCCAGACCGGTCGTGAACATGTGATGGCTCCACACGCCAAAGCCCAGGAAGCCGATCAGGATCCCGGAGAAGATCACAAACGGTGCTCCGAATAGCGGCTTCCGAGAGAACGTCGGAAGGATCTCCGACACGATGCCGAAGGACGGCAGGATCAAGATGTAGACCTCGGGATGTCCGAAGATCCAGAACAAGTGCTGCCAGAGCACCGGGGTTCCACCGGCAGCGGCAACGTAGAAATTGGTATCGAAAAAGCGGTCGAACAGCAGAAAGACGAGCCCCACTGTAATGACCGGGAATGCTAGCAACATGAGGATCTGGACGATCAATGCCATCCACACGAAGAGCGGCATCCGCATCAGCGACATGCCTGGGGCTCGCATGTTGAGAGCGGTGACCGTGAAGTTGACCCCCGACGCGATCGATGCGATGCCCATGATCTGTAGGCTCAACACCCAGAAATCGATTCCGAGTCCTGGGTTGTACTGCTTGGACGTGAGATTGGCGTACCCAAACCACCCGGCATCCGGAGCCTGATTACCCGGCATCCGGAGCCTGATTCACGAAGAACGCCAGATTGAGCAAGATTGCGCCGAAGAACCAGGTCCAGAACGAGAACGCGTTCAACCGCGGGAACGCGACGTCTCGAGCGCCTACCATGAGCGGGATCAAGAAATTGAACATCGCGGCCGCCAACGGCATGAGCACCAAGAACACCATGGTGGTCCCGTGCATCGTGAACATTTGGTTGTAGGCGTCCGCCCCGACGACCGTGCTTTCCGGCGCAGCCAGTTGGAGCCGGATAATCAGCGCCTCGACACCACCGACGATGAAGTAGAGCAGGGCCGTGGCCCCATACATGACGCCAATTCGCTTGTGATCGACGGTGGTCAGCCACGAGGCGATGGGGCCGGAGTAGATCGACTCGTGATGTGCGGTGTCGGTCGAGGTGGCGCTCATCGTAGGCTCCGGAGATAAGCGACCAAACTCGCGATCCGCTCTTCTGAGAGGTTCAGGTTTGGCATCCGGACGCCCGGCTTCATGCTCTCAGGGTTTCGCAGCCACGCCGCCAGCTGGTCCGGTTCATTCGGCAGGATACCGGCGGCAATTGTCGATCGGGTTCCGAACTTTGTCAGATCAGGCCCGATCTTGGCCTGCGCGGGTGTCCCGATGATCGCATGACAGGCCCCACAACCGGAGGAGAGAAAAGCCTGGAGACCAACGGTATCCTGGACCGCAGGCTGTTGCTGCTGCTCGACCCACTCGTCGAACGAGTCGGCCGTTTCGATGAATACTCTCAACCGCATGTTGGCGTGCGACGTGCCGCAAAGCTCGGCGCACTGACCATTGAAGACGCCGACCGAATCGGGCGTGAACCAAAGTTGGTTTTCGTCGCCTGGGTTGAGGTCGCGTTTTCCACCCAGCCGCGGTACCCAGAACGAGTGGATGACATCAGCCGACGTGAGCGTGAGGCTGGCTGCTCGGCCGACCGGTAGATGGAGCTCGTTGGCGGTCACGATGCCGAGGTCCGGATACTCGAACTCCCACCACCACTGATGACCGGTTACCACTATTTCGATCCTCTCAGCTGGTGGCTGACGCTGGATCTCGAAAATCGTGCGTACGGTGGGAATCGCGATGAAGAACAGAATCGCCGCGGGCACCAGCGTCCACGCGATCTCGAGCGCAGTGAAGCCGTGCACCTGGTCGGGCACGCCGGTATCACCCGGCCGACGCCGATAGCGGATGAGCGCGTAGACGAGCAGCAGCTCGACGACAACAAAGATCCCCGCCATCCATACGAACACTGTCCCGTAGACGTCTTGAATCGATTGGGACAGATCGGAAGCCGGCTGTACCGTCGCCCAATCAGGGACGTCGGCGAGACCACACCCAGCGAGCGAGGCCCCTAGAGCCGAGAGCCCGACTGCGAAGCAGAGCCAACGCCCTGGCGTGGTGCTCCCAGACTGTGCCAACCGCGGCTCCACGTGCCCCCTCAGTTCATGTGCGATGGTTGTCGAAGACGGAAAAATCGCCGACACTCTACCCGGGCGCGCGGGGCGCCGTCAAGGTGGGGAACCTCTCTCCATCTCGAGGGGTTTACATAGTGCTGGTCCATAGAAAGGCTCGGGGGATAAATTTCCCGGACGTCACGGATCGAGAAAATACCGGGAGGAGCACAATGCTCGTTCGTCGTCTAATGCAGACATCCACAACGCTCGTAGCGCTATTCCTACTCTCTGGCGCTGGCGCGGCTTCGCTGCAGGCCCAGGCTGCGGACGACGATCAGTTTGTGATCGCCGTGCTGCCGTTCGTCTCGGCCGATGACGGGAAGGCCAAAGACCTGCAGGAAGAGATCATCGCCGAGCTTGATGATCTTGGTCCGTACACGTTGGTCACCGAGGACGAAGTCAACGACGCGGTGGAACAGAGCGGTTTCAAGCCAGGCTCGCCGATTCCCGACGTCAAGACGCTTGAGATCGCTCAGTCGCTGGAAGCCAAAATCGTCGCCCGTGGCACACTCGATCGCCAGGGTGACATGTGGATCGCAAAGTCCACGTTCGTCGATGTTGCGACCCGCAACACCCAGCACCTGCCCGAAGTGACCGACTCAGACATAGACGACCTGGGCGAGAGCTTGGTGGAAGCGTTCAACGCGCGGAACCAAGCCGATAAGCACATCATCTTCGGTCGTGACTACATGCGATCGGACAATCACGAACGGGCGATCTCGAACTTCGAGCAAGCGCTCGAGTACGATCCGGGACTGGCGCTGGCCTATTTCTTCATGGGCCAGTCGTACTTGGAGCGGGACATGATCGATCAGGCGCTCACCTCGTTAGAGAGAGCGATCGATCTCGATCCGGCCTATATCAACGCCTACCACTCGATCGGCACGGCCTATCTCGAGAAGGGCGATACAACTCAAGCCCGCGATTTCTTCGAGGAGTTGGTACGTCGCAAAGGCGATGATTGCGATATCCAGGTCGCTTATGGCTACGTGATGGCCAACCAGCTGGAAGAGATCGACAAGGGATTGGCGGCGTTCGAAACGGCAACCTCGCTTTGCCCGAGCAACGCTGCCGCGCATCAGTACCGGGCCTACGCGCTGCCCGACGATCGGCGTAACGAGAAGATCGCGAGCTTCAAGCGGTATCTTGAACTTTCTGCCGGCGGCGCGACCGACCCCGAGGCACTGCAGTACCTGTTTGGGCTGTATTTCGCAGACGAGCAGTTCGAGGAGGCGATGGCGACGGCGGACGAAGCGCTGGCAGCCGATCCCGTTAACGCCACGCTCTTGGGCTCGGCGGGCTACGTACGCTACAAGCTCGGGGACTACAACTCGGCGATCGACTACTACGGTCGCGCGCTCGAGATCAATCCCGATCTCGAGCGGGCGTATCTGTTCCGGGCTCTGGCCTACAAGGAGCTGGGCAATACGGTTGAGTTCGCCAAGGACCTCGAGCGAGCGGGAAGGGGGCAATCGAGTGAGATACTGGCCAATATCTTCCTCCAGGACGCCGCCACCGCTCTGAAAGGTGGCCGCTACGGTGCCGCGCTGGAGTTCTTGGGCCAAGCCTCGCGGCTCGGCGGCAACTCGTGCGCGATCTCGTATTACCGTGGAGACGCCTACTACCGGATGGCAAAGGCGCTCCAGGGGGAGGACAAGTCGATCCCGCAGAACGAGCGCTCGCGGTCGCTGTTCACGACGGCGATCTCGCACCTCCGGAACGCTTGTGGTACCTACGCGTCGTATGGGGAGGGTCTGATCGGAAACTCGAATCAGTACATCGAGCGGGTAGATTTGATCATCAAGAAGCTGAGCCGACAGGGCGGGTAGTCCTGTGGTCCAGCTGTTAAAGCTGAACGGGCCGCCCTTTCGAGGGTGGCCCGTTTTGCGTTGACACCCTCGCCCGGGTTCCGTAGGTTCTCCCCCCTGCATTCCTTAAGCGTTTGTTCGTCATTCATGCACGCGCGGGGCGGTAGTTCAGTTTGGTCAGAACGCCGGCCTGTCACGTCGGAGGTCGCGGGTTCGAGTCCCGTCCG
>JBDHIC010000156.1:0-4659 GCA_039589035.1 Gemmatimonadota bacterium
TTCCCGGGCCTTGCACTCGGGTGCAGGCCTGTTATCATGGTGCCAGGTCTAGCCAAAAGAAATCGACGCGAATTCCTTGAGTTCGGGAGGGATCAGATGTCTGACTTCCGTCCGCTAAGACGCCTCCACCTGGTGGGCGTCTTCTTTTTTGCCCTGTTTCTCTTGCCTTCGATCCTCTCCGCTCAGGTTACGACCGGTGCGATGAGCGGCGTGGTGACCAGCACCGATGGCGAGGCAGTGGTCGGTGCCACCGTTACCGCGGTTCAAAACGCAATACGGAGCCGTGGTGCGTGAGGGCGGAAGCTTCAACATCAGCAACATGCGGGTTGGGGGTCCGTACACGGTCACCGTCCGGAGTATCGGGTACCGGGATGGCGAGGAACAGGATGTTTACGTGAACCTCAACCAGACGGTTCGAAGTGACTTCGAGCTCGTTTCGGAAGCGATCGAGGTGGCGGCGATTGAGGTCATTGCCGAGCAAGACCCGGTGCTGAACAGCCACCGGACCGGCGCGGCGACGTACGTGAACGCCGATCAAGTGGTGGAGTTGCCCTCGATCCGCCGCAGCACCCGGGACCTCACCCGGCTCGATCCGCGGAGCGATGGCAACTTCTCGTTCGGCGGGAAGAACTGGCTCTACAACAACATTTCGCTTGACGGGTCGTACTTCAACAACCCGTTCGGACTGGACGATCCAGCGCCCGGTGGGCAAACGGCCTCCGAGCCGGTTCCGTTCGATGCTATCGAGGCGGTTCAGGTTTCGATAGCGCCGTACGACGTTCGTCAGAGCGGGTTCACCGGCGCCGCGATCAACTCGGTGACGAAAAGCGGGACCAACCAGTTCACGGGAACGGCGTACACGTTTACGCGCAGCGAGAGCTTTATCGGCGACAAAGTCAGTGGCGCAGATGTCTTGAACCCTGACTTGTCGTTCAACCAGACGGGATTCAGCCTCGGTGGCCCGCTCAAAGAAGACAAAGCGTTCTTCTTTTTCAACTTCGAGCGTATCCGGCGAGACGATCCAGGGACCAACTTCTCGGCCGCGGGACCGGGCACATCTGGTGCGTTTGTCTCCAGGGTACAGGCTTCAGATCTCGAGGCGATCAGCGCGCGGATGATGGAGGCGTACGGCTACGACACCGGGCCGTTCGAGGGTTACGTCAACGAGACCAACAGCGACAAGTTCCTCGCCAAGCTCGACTGGAACATCAACCAGAACAACCACTTCATCTTCCGGTACAACCTGCTAGACGCCGAGCGTTTCTTGCCGCCGCACCCGTTCGCGATCAGCATCAACAACACCGGGCGCGGCCCGAACGAGAACAGTCTCCCCTTCCAGAACTCCGGCTACGCGATCAACAACGAGCTCAACTCGTTTGTGTGGGAGCTGAACACGCAAGCCGAAGGCTACGGCAACCGTTTGTTCGCCAGCTACAATCGCTTCCGCGATTTCCGCGCTCCCAATAGCCCGTTCTTCCCGACGCTGGAGATTGGCGTCGACGGTGTCACGTACACGACGGTCGGGCACGAGCCGTTCTCGATCAACAACCTGTTGGATCAAGACGTGTTCCAGATGACCGAGGAGCTGAGCCTCTACAGCGGCAATCACGTCTACACGCTCGGGACGGCCCTCGAGACTTTCAAGTTCAACAACTCGTTCAACCTCTTCTTTTTCGGTGTGTTCGCGGCACCGCCACCATTTGGAACGGCTTTTTCGTCGCTGGAGGAGTTCTTCAACTTTACCGATCCGGACAGCCCGGACTTCATCGACTACAACGCGAACGTCGAAGAGGCGCTCCAGAACGACTTTGGTTTTGATCCGTTCCACACCGGTCAGTGGGCGGTCTACGCGCAGGACGAGTACCGTGCGAGCGATAACCTCAACCTGACATTCGGGTTGCGGATGGACCTGCCGCTCTACTTTACCGACCTCGCTCCCACGCCGATCAGCAACGCCCTGTTGTTGCAGGACGAGAACGGCAACCCAGAGGAGATTCTGTTTGACGAGTTCCCGGATACGCAGGTTCTGTGGTCGCCGCGAGTCGGGTTCAACTGGGACGCCAAAGGGGACCGGTCGACGCAGATTCGAGGCGGGACCGGGATCTTCTCGGGCCGTGTTCCGTTCGTCTGGCTCTCGAACCAGGCCACAAACCAGGGCCCGGACGCAGGCGACTTCGATCTCAACGCCTCGGTCTCCGATCTAAAGTGGCCACAGGTGTGGCGAACAAACATCGCGGTCGATCAGTTGATGCCGGGCAACTCGCTCCTGACGCTCGAATTGTTGTATGGCAACAACATCAACGACGTCTTCATCCGGAATCCCAATCTGGCGGATCCGATCGGCACGTTGCCGGCACCGGACGGTCGCGTACGGTACGATCCAGCCAACAACCGGTTGAACGGCTTCCTCGACAGCGGTGGTGACATCTATGTTCTCGACAACACCGGCGATGGCTACGACGTCTCGTTTACCGCACAGCTTCGGAAGCTCTTCGAGAACGGACTTTCAACGAGCTTCGCGTACAACTTTACCGAGGCCAAGAACCGCTTGGATTCGACCGAGATCGCAGCCTTCATCTTCGCCGGCAATCCGATCGCTGGCGATCCAAACAACTTTGACGCTGCGTTCTCACAGTTTGGTCACCGCCATCGGATTACCGGGGCTGCCAACTATCGGCAGCAGTGGTCCGACAACTGGGCAACCAGCTTCGGCTTGTTCTTCGAGGCGGCCGAAGGCGGGTTCTTTACCGCGGGGCGGACGGCCCGCTACTCGTACACGTACTTGGGTGACCTGAACGGCGATGGGATCGGCGGCAACGACTTGATTTACATCCCGCGCGACATGAGCGAGATGCACTTCGAGCCGATCCCGGGCGGGGCGACACCGGCGCAGCAGGCGACGGCGTTTGACGCCTTCATCCGGCAGGACCCCTACCTGAGCGAGCACCGAGGCGAAATCGCCGAGCGGAACGTCGGGATCAACCCATGGTTCACAAACTTGGACTTGAGGATCCTTCAGGATTTCATCATCGGCCCCAACACGCTCGAGGTGAGCCTCGACATCCTGAACTTCGGAAACCTGATCAACTCCGAATGGGGTGTGCGCGAAGTCGTCAACTCTGCCGCCAAGACGCCGTTGGCGTTCAATGGCAACTTTGACGCCCAGGGCAACCCGCTGTTCCAGTTCCCGGGCACGGCGACCTCGACGTTCATCGACGACATCAGCGTGATCTCGCGCTGGCAGATACAGCTCGGGTTCCGTTACATCTTTAACTAGGAGCGGCTAAGGAGCTGTTCGTAGGGGCGGGGCGCTCGCATGAGCGCCCCGCTTTTTTTGTGCGGTTTTCGCCAAATCGGTGGCTAGATCGCGGCCTGAGCCAAGTGATAGCCAAAGTCGAGGCGCCACGCGCGATCGGCCGGCACCATGTCCCCGGTGACGGCGGCCAGCGTGCCGGCCAACTCGCGGTTACGGCGCAGTCCACGGATGACGCGCCGGGTGAGCCAGGGACGATCGATGATGTCTTGGATCGCGACGCTCACGCGTTTCTTGGCGGTGAACTCGCGCGCCCGCAACAGGTCATACTCGGCGAGCGCTGTGCGATCGACGGCGCCGGCTGACAACGCGCGGGCGGCGACGCCCGCAGCAAGACCCGCGCTCGCCAGCGCCAGGTAGATCCCCTGGCCGGTGAACGGATCGAGGAACAGCGCGCTGTCACCGACCAGCAACGCGCCGTCTGTCGTGGCGCGCGAAGTGGTGAGCGGTGTGATGTCGGTCGCCACGACGGGCTCGGCCCGTTGGCCGGTGATCCAGCGAGCGAGGGTCGGGCTGCCCTGCAGTACGTCGTCATAGACGAGCGTCGGGTCGGGGGACCGCTGAAGCGTGGCTTGGGGCACGACGCAGTTGACGTTGAGACGTGTGCCCTCGACCGGAGCGGCAGCGACGTAGCCCGACCGACCGACGTGGAGCTCGCACTGTGGGCCCGGAGGGTCGCCATTGGTGGTCCAGTGAGCCAACAGATCGATCCGGCGGCGACGCGAACGGCGCTGGAGCCCCAGCGTGCGGGCAACCGGGCAGTTGCGGCCCCCGGCGCCGACCACGAGCCGGGCTCGGATCGAACCGCGCTCCCCATCTCCGTCTCGTGTGGTCACACCCACGACCCGACCGCCGTCGAGAACGAGGTCGTCGACCCCGATGCCCTCTCGGACTTCGGCCCCGGCCGACCTGGCAGCGCCCAGTAGGATCGCGTCGAGCTTTCGGCGTGAGAGCGCGTACCCCCACGGAGGAGCACCTGCATCGTCGGGGAACGCCAGATCGAGCCGCTGGTTGCTACCGAAGATCCGGACTTGATCGAGCTGTTTCGCACCCGCCGCGTCGATCGCCTCGCGTACACCGAGGTCTTCCAGCAGCGGTGTCGCCGCGGGACTCAGAAACTCGCCACACGCTTTGTCGCGTGGGAAACGCGCTCGATCGAGCACGCACACGTCGAGACCGGCACGGACCAGGTGGATCGCGGTGGCCGCCCCGGCTGGTCCACCGCCTGCGACGACGACATCGCGGATCATCGATCTGTTCCGGACAGACGCGCGCCAACCAACGTCATCCGATACGGAAACGTGCGCGTTATGTGCCAACGAAAGTCGCTGTGGCCTCTCTGCTCC
>JBDHIC010000157.1:0-4453 GCA_039589035.1 Gemmatimonadota bacterium
CCGTACGCCAGCTCAGCCGCCAACCCGATTAGCGCGTACGCCAGTGAAGAGAGAGCAGTAAAGAGGACGACCTGGCGAAGCGAAAACTGCCTGAGAGCCGCAACGGTCGCGACGGTGACCATGCCTAGGATCACAAGCCGCCGGGAGACGAGCGAGAAGTCCTCAGCCCAAAGAAGCGTCATAGGGGCCCACAACAGAAAACCCACCGCTAGCCACGGGGTGAAACCGCTCAACCGAAGCTTGTATTGGGGCTTGACGGCGATGATCGATACAACTCCCCACAAACCAAGCAAGAAGTAACCGAGTCGACGGCGCGGTTGACCTTCGGCAATTGCGTCCGCAGTGGTACCGAAAGTGGTCGACCAGTCGACGGCAGCCACGTAGTCCAGCCTGTGACCAACGAGAAAAAGCAGCCCTCCCAACAGGATCATCGTGAACCACGGGATTGGCTGTTCCTCGATCGCCGGTTTCGCAGGTGCTCCAGGCGCTTCGTGAGTTCTGAGTGGTTCTATCATCGTGTCCCTATGCTACATCCTCACCCGGCCGTGTCGACTCGATTGACAGACGGGATTCCAGCCGATCAAGATCTGCACAAATCTGAGCGTCCGCGTGGTGAGTTTTCGCCGCACGAATCCGCTCCTGTAGCAACCGCAAGGAGGGTGCCGGTGGTGTCGCCGCGTGCAAGGGCACACCCATGGTGCTGTCTTGCGGCGTGGCGGCTGCGATGTACTGACGCTGGGCACTCCCGTCCTCGAGCACGAGTGCGAGCCTGATCGCGTCGTGAGCAGCCAGCTTGCCGGTGAGATCACCGGCTATACGATCCAGCACCTGACGGCGTTCCTGAACGAGGCTCACTGACAGATCACTGTCCTCGAAATGCCAGCCGGCGCTTTTCAATCTGCCTACAACCTGCAGCCGCTCAGCTCGCGCCTGAGCTCGCGTCGCCAAGACACGCCAGAGGCCCGCCAGTTCCGGTTGATCTGATTGCAGAATCGCCAGTTTTGCATAGATCTCGCTAACCAGCGACTCGTTTCCGGTGATCGTGTCAACTATGAGCGTAGAATCGAGTACCGGATCCACGTGCACGAAGGCGCGGTCGATCGCGGCGTGCTCCTCGATCGCATTCCGGACCAAACCACCAAGATCGTGAGATTGACGCGTGCGCAGCTCTTGATCGACTTCGGCGTGAACCTCGACGTGGATGCGATGGCCGACGTAGTGGCCTCGAATGTCGTGAACACCCTTCACACCGCGCACGCCAAGAGCCGACCGACGGACGTGATCGAGCAATTCAGGAGCGGGGCTCTTGCCCATGAGATAATCAATATTCTGGCGACCGAACCGGTAGCCGCCAACAACGATCCAGGCACCAACGACGATGCCGGCCAAAGGGTCAATGGGCGCCCAACCAAGCGCTGAGCCGGCCACGCCAACCAAGGCTGCGAAGGACGTTCCGATGTCGTTCTCGCACTCGACCGCATTGGCGAGGATGGCTGGGCTGTCCAGTGCTTCCCCGCGCCGACGGAGGTACTTCGCCAAAAGTAGGTTGCCGACCATCGAGACCAGGAGCGCACCGAGGGCCCAGAACGGCATTCGGATTTGGGTTGCTCCGGCAATCAGGCGCTCGACCGCCGCTCGTCCTACCGAGAACCCGAGAATCCCGGTGAAGATCGCCACCCCAAGCGCAGCCAGCGGTTCAGCTCGCTGGTGCCCGAAGGGGTGGTCTTCATCAGGCCCCCGGCGGCCCACCTCGACCGAGTACGAAATACCGATCGATGTGGCGACGTCGACGAGCGAGTTGAGAGCGTCGGAGATCAGCGCGATCGATCCGCTCGCCAGCCCCGCAACTCCCTTGACGATAAAGAGCAGCGAATTACCCGCGATCGCCACCCACGTTGCGACCCGCGCACGCTGGTCGGGACTCTTCACTCCACCGTAGCCAGCGGATGCTTCATCGGCTGAGCGTGATCCGGCGGGCTCTCCGGTTCGAGTTGGATCGTTGTATGGAAGATCTTGTATCGCTCGCGTAGCATGCGGTTGACATGGGCAAGCACCATCTCCCGATCAACGTTGTGCGCACAAACCACATGCGCGGAGAGTGCGGGATATCCGGAGGTGATCGTCCACACGTGAAGGTCGTGGACGCTGGTTACCCCGTCGAGCGTGCGTAGTGAGGACAACAGTTGCTCGACGTCGAGACCTCGGGGGACACCCTCAAGAAGAATGTGAACCGCCTCGCGGACCAGCCGCCACGAGGAAAAGAGGATCAAACCCCCAATGACCAGGCTCACCACCGGATCGGCTTGGACCCATCCTGTGGCCCAGATGATGATTCCGGCAAGGACGACCCCTGCCGAGCCCAGCAGGTCCCCAACCACGTGCAGCAGGGCACCATGCAGGTTGAGGCTTCGCTCGCGGTCGCCCACTCCGTGCAGGACTCCGAACGCGATACTGTTGACGATCAGACCGCCCAGGGCGATCACCATCATTGTGCCAACCGCGACTGGCGTGGGGTCTCGAAAACGTTGGACGGCTTCGATGCCGATCCACGCCACGACGACCCAGAGGGCAAGACCGTTGATAAGCGCCGCCAGGATCTCAGCCCGAGCAAAGGCGTAAGTGTGCCGCGTGGTGGGCGGCTGGCGTGAGATCCACATCGCGCCGAGCGCTAGGCCAACCGCGGCCACGTCGACGAGCATGTGACCCGCGTCGGCCAGGAGAGCCAGGCTCCCCGTCCAAAGCCCGCCAACAACCTCGGCCACCATGTACACCGTCGTGAGGGCCAGGACTAGCTTCAGACGCCGACGCTCAGGGACGCGGTCCGGAGAAGCACCACGCCGGTCATGACGTGATTGGTGGGTTCGAGTGTTCTCCAAGGTTCGGTAGCCCCGGTGGGCGGTGTGGCCTAGGGGATCATGTCTTCGCGACGCTTGTCATTGCGTTTCGACGGACGGCGATCGGGACCACCGTTGCCAGAAGATACGGTGTGAAACCCAGTCTCACAACCCGTTCGCCGTCCCGGATACCGTTGGAATACCGGGATTTGCACTCTGCGAGCCGGACCGCAAAACCCAGCCCTGAAAGACCGACCCGCGCAACCCGGATGAAGCCAGACCGCCTGATCGGGGGGCTCTACTGGTCCGGGTTGGGAAGCCAGGTTCCACTCTAGCGGAACACCGTTTCCCCTCAAAACCCCCATCCACGCTCAGGAATATCTCCTCGAATCCCAGACCGATAACCCGTCGAGCGGCATCGGGCTAGACGGTATCCCGAGACGGCTCAAACCCATCTCGGGAACCGCGCTCGTTGTGGTACGAACGCTGCGGCTGCCATCCCCACTCGCATCGCGACGCCAAAACGAGACAGCCAGGGAGCCCAGCATGCCCATCTTGGTCGGTCCAACTATTTTGCCCGCACTCGATTCCCGACTGCGTGACACCTCACGTCTACTTCTCCGGATATTGACAACGCTCACGCTGACCTTACTTGTAGCCGCCTGCAGCGGCGGCTCCCCCAGCGGCCCGGACCTATCGGGCGACGCGATGACCATGCGACTGATCCCGCATGGGGCAGAGATCAACATGGGCGATGAACTACAGTTTGACGCCGTGTTGCAGGACTCACGCGGACTGCGGCTGCAGGGAGAAGAGATCACTTGGATCGCCACCGGAGGAACGATCTCCAGCAGCGGCATGTTCGTGGCGGGCGAGAACCCAGGCAGCTACTCGGTCATTGCTCAGACTCAGCAGGGTGGTAGCGCGATAGCGGCGTCGGCCTCGGTCCAAATCTCATCGAGCAGCCCCGCCGACGACGGTTCTGATGGCGAGCCGACGAGCAGCACCGATAGCGACGGTGGCGGTCGCTTCATCAGCATATCCCCAAAGGTCGTAACGCTCTTCACCGGGGATGCTTTGCAATTCAACGGCTCGGTCAAGAACAAGAGGGGCAAGGTGCTGAACGTCGGGTTGGCCTGGAGCGCAACGGGCGGTTCGATCAGTTCGAGCGGCTTTTACGTCGCCGGCGGACAGACGGGCGATTTCACCGTTACCGCCCGAGCGGGTAGCGATCTGGGGACGGCTACGGTGCAGATCCTATCGTCGGGTGAAGGAGCCCCCCGGGGCGACGGAGGCGGAGACCCCGATCCACCCAACGACCCCGATCCACCAAGTGACCCCGATCCGCCGGCTGATCCAACACCGACTTCGATCTCTGTCCAGCCCGAGCAAGCCGACCTGTTGACGGGTGACGAGCTTCAGTTTACGGCTACCGTCAAGGACGAGAACGGACAGCCGATGGACGAGCCCATCAGCTGGCAGGCGACCGGCGGCACAATCGACGATACCGGTCATTACGTAGCCGGCAACGAACCCGGGACTTTCACTGCGGCTGCCACCAGTGGCGAGCTCTCAGCCACCGCGTCGATCACGATCAGCAGTCCACCCCCACCACCGCC
>JBDHIC010000158.1:0-9452 GCA_039589035.1 Gemmatimonadota bacterium
ACACGTGGAGCTCGCCCATCGATCGCAACGCTTCCGCCTCGGCTAGCGGTATGCCGGCATCGTGGCTCATCGATATCGCCTGTTCAAGCGCGAGCTTGGCTTCATCGACCTCACCCAGCCGGCGATGGATCTCGCCGTCGTAGCGATGAGCTTCGGCAATACAGCGTTTGTTACCGAACTTGGTCGCGTGCTTCATCGCATTGTCGCAGCTCTGACGCGCGCGGTCCAGGTGCCCCGTGTTTAGGTGCACCTCGATCGTGTTTAGCGTGATAGTCGTGATCAATTCGGGGTCATCAGAAGCGACGGCGAGGTCGCGAGCCTTCTCATAGCACTCGGCGGCGGTTTTCCACTGCCGTAGGTCCGCGTGGACCATTCCCATGTTTTGCAGTGCCCGCGCCTCGCCATTCGTCGAGTTAGCGCGCCGGAAGACCCCGCGCGCACAACGGTAGTTCCAAAGCGCAACCGCAAAGTCGCCGCGGACGTTGGCGATTGCGCCGAGGTTGCTGAGCGCCGCCGCTTCGCTCTTGGCGGTACCAGCTTTCCTCGCGATGTGTAGTACTTCTCCAAATCGTTGCTGAGCTCGGTCAAGCTCGCCTTTCTCGAAGGCGATCGCGCCGATAAGGCTCAGAAACGGGGTGATGCTATCAGCAGGCTGTCGCTGGCGACGAGCAGTGATCAGACCCAGGCTGGCGAGCGCGCCGGCTTCATCGCCACGGCCTTCGCTCCAGGCGTGGCGCATACGCGCTTCGATCGCCACCAGGGAAAGCTCGGGCCAATCGGTGGCCCGTGTAGAGCGCGTAGCGTGAGAAGTGCCAGACCGGGGCCGAGATCGACTGGCTGTCCCAGTCGTAGTCGACGCCGATTACCTGCCAATCCTCGTGATTGGGGCTGCTGACGTACGCGATGCTCAGCTGGTCTGGGTCGAGCCCCATCGACTGGAGCTCCGCGGCCGTGACGAAAACAGTCATTGTTGCCGGTGTGTTCTCGAACTGCGTTCCGCTGGGGCCGAACTCGTACGACCAAAGGCCGTCGTCCCGGGTATCTCCTGTTTGCATCCAGAGTTGCTCAACGCGCGGGAACGAATGATGGTGAATCTCGAGCTCCGCATCACACACCGAGAGGGTGCCACCGTTGTTGTTGATGTTCCTCTGGTCGTACGTCGAGCACTTGTCGTTCCCGTTCCCGTTCAGACGGTGTCTTGCCCCAGTGGTGCCAGGGGCCCACTGTCCTGTCCACACGCTGCCACGCCGAGCGCGATGCCGATCACAACGACGGCATACGCGGCGACGAGTAAGCACGTCGGGATAATGTCCTGTCGCATCACGTCGATCCTCCTTCTCCAGTTGAGCCTGTGGCTAGCGTGAAAATCAAACACGGTTTCGTTGTCCTTCCCTCTACTCGATGCAGAGCGCGTAGCGTGAGAAATGCTCGATCTGGACATTGATATGCTGGTAAGCGGGCTGATACCGGCCATTGAGGTACTGCCAGTTTGCGGGGTTGGGGCCCGTCACGAGCGCGATCCGGAGCCGACCGGGATCGATTCCGTTCGCCTCGAGGAACTCGAGCGATACGTCGACCCACAGTTCCGCCGGCTTGTCGAATACCAGCCCAGCGGGCGTGAATTCGTAGGCCCACAGCCCACCCTCGATCGCCCCGACGTTCTCCATCGTGATGCGCGTCCGCGAGGCGAGAGCGTTCTTGGGTACCAGGAACTTTGCGTCCGTTATCGAGAGAAAGCCGCCGTTCTTGCCGATCGTCTTCGCGGCGTAGGTAATCTGTTCGGTTTGGGTGTCGTCGTTGCCGCCGTCCTTCGGGCCATTGTCCTTGCCATTGTTCTTACCGTTACCGTTATCATCGCTGTTGCCATTCCCCTTTGCGAAGACGAGATCGCCGCCTGGTGCAGACGAGAGGTCCGTCGGCCCCAGCGGTCCCTGGGTGCTTTCGCAGGCCGCAAAGCCCAGCGCAACCGCAACGACCAGCAGGCTCTGTAGTATTCCGCATCGTTTCATGGTACGAGCCTCCTTTCGCTCATGATGAGTCGTGCTGGTTGCGTGAGTTCCGGACATCGTCGTCTTGTCCTCTCTACTCCACGCAGAGCGCGTAGCGTGAGAAATGTTCGATCGGCAGTTCGAGCTCTTCGTCTTCGGGATCGTACTCGCCGCCGAGGATTTGCCAGTCGTTGCTATAGCCATTGGTGGCGACTGCGATCTTGAGTTCAGCCGGGTCCACACCAATCTCGACCAATTGGGCGATTGTGATGTCGATCTCTAGCTCTGCCGGTGAATTGAACTGGAGACCGTCAGGTCCGAAGTCCCACGCCCACAGGTCCTGCGCATGGGCCATGGTGATCTGGACATCATCGTCGAGCGCGCCTGAGGGCACGTCGAGTTCGGCGCCGTCGATTTCGATCTCACCGCCGTTCTCACCAATTGTCTTGGTCGCCGATCCGGACAGCCTCAGGCCCGCAGGGGCCTTCAGCAGTTGTACGCCGTTGATCGTGACGATTGCGGGGTTCGGTGCTGTCCCGTGACCGGTCGGGGCAAGCGGCCCGCTATCCTGCCCGCAGGCGGCGAGGCCCAGAGCGACCGCGACGACCCACAGGCGACCCATCGTGTTGTGTCGTCGCATCACCTGAGTTCTCCTCGTCTGATAAGGGTTGGAGGTGCGGCGTTGGTGTCTAAGTGCGCGCGTCATCATGCCGCGGCCTCCGCCTGCTGCTTGGTGGAACTGATCCGCTGATCGAGGCGATCGGCTTCGGTCGTGTTCCCCAAGTCACGATAGATTGTCTGAGCGCGCAGCCAGGCGTGCTCAGCTCGTTCAGTGTCATGTTGGTCCATGAAAAGCTGGCCTAACTCTGCCCATGCCTCGGCTTCACTGAGTGGGGCTGTGCCGTCTTCGCTCAGACGGATTGCCGTATCGATTCTCTCTTTGGCGAGTTGGAGATCCCCAGCCACCCGGGCGACCCCACCCAGGATCCGGAGCGCGCTCGCCTGTATGACGACGTTCTCCAAACGCTCCGCGAACGCGCGTGCGCGATCAGCGAGCGACTGGGCTTGGTGATCGTTGCCTCGGTTGTACGCGAGATCTGCTCGGTTGAGCATGACCTCGGCGGCCAGAGTCCGATCGCCTTGCCGTTTGCATTCGCGCATCGCCCGGTCGTAGACGTTGTCCGCCTCCCAGAGGCGGCCTTGAGCGACCAACGCGATGCCGAGGTTGTTGAGTGCCCGGGCGCCACACGGGTGGTTGTCGAGCTCGTCGAACAGCTCGAGGGCGCGCCGGAAGCACGCCTCTGCTCGCTTCTGTTCGCCGAGTGCCGACCAAAGCGCCCCTTGGTTGTTGTCGATCTGGGCGAGGAGTCGTGTGCTGCCGGAAGCGTCCGCATGCTCTCGCGCGGCCGCGTACAATAAGTGAGCGTCGGGCCACTCACCACGCTCAAACGCCACCGCGGCACGGACGTTCTTGACCAGAGCCAGGCGACGGTCGTCCTTCAGTCTGGACGCCAACGCTTGGCTCTCCAGCAGCTCATTTTCAGCCTCGTCCCAATTGCTGCACCGCATCTGGACGATTGCCGCGCCCCGATGAGCGTCGGTCTTTGTCGCCAGGCCGAGCCCGTCGTCTCCCGCGAGGCGTCTCGCTTCCGCGTAGGAATCGAGGGCGGTCTGCCACCGTTCGGCTCGCGCGAGGGCTTCGGCCTTGGCCATAGCCATTTGGACGAGCATGAACGGTTGCGATCCGCTCATCGTGTCGCTTGATTCGTCTGAAGGCGCAGCATCGCTGGCGGAGCCTGCATCCAATGCCTCCTCGGGCTGCGCCTGCAGGATGGCTGGCGCTGCGAGGCAATTCGTCTTTCGGGTAGCCCGGCTATCCGCTGTTTGTACAGTGAGGACCCGTGGCTTTGCGTCCCCCGCTCTCGCAAGGTTTGCCCTGGACCGAGGGGCTATGTGGTCGGGGGAAGTGCCATTGGACAGGGCAACGCCTGTGCCAGTGGCGGCACGGAGACAGGAGCAGTTAGGACGTGGTGGTCGCCACTGAGGGGCGTACGGGTTAGCAAGTGGAGGCCCCGTTCTCTAAGGGAGGAAAAGCTTTACCTACAGGAATGGAAAGGTATTGCCTTTCGTTTTGAGATTTCGCCTTGCAGACGACGCGGAAAGAGAGTGCACTCCTACGGAACTTGTTGTCCGGAGGGGTGGTTGAGGCGCTGGGCGAAGGTTTCCGCGGCGAGAGGTTGGCTGAAGTAGAAGCCCTGGGCGTCATCGCAGTCATGGGCCTTCAGGAACTCGACCTGTTCTTCCGTCTCGACGCCCTCGGCGATGACCCTCATCCCGAGCTCGTGTCCCAGGCTGATGACCGCTGCGACGATGGCGGCATCATCGGGGTCCTCGGTCACGCCTTGAACGAACTCCATCGCGATCTTGAGCCGGCTCACCGGAAACTCGCGCAGGTATTGCAGCGAGGAGTAGCCCGTACCGAAGTCATCGATGGCGATCGAGATGCCGCTCTCATCGGATTGAGTCAGGGCGCGTTGCACGGCCTGGGATCCCTGCATGAGAATCGTCTCGGTCAGCTCCAGCTCGAGCAAGTCGGGTTGGACACCGGTGGTTTCGAGCAAAGTTTGGAGTTTGTCGGCAAACCGGGGGTCCTTGAACTGTACCCCAGATAGGTTGACCGCAACGGGGATCTTTGTCAGGCCGCGGTCGCACCACTCTCGCCGCTGCCGACACGCCGCTTCGAGAACCCAGTCACCGATGGCGCTGATGAGGCCCGTGTTTTCGGTCACCGGGATAAACTCCGCCGGGGGCAGTCTCCCGCGCCTCGGGTGTTGCCATCGAACGAGCGCCTCAGAACCGACGATATCGCCGGTTCTGAGATTGACCTGCGGCTGAAACTCGAGAAAGAACTCGTCGCGGCCAACGGCATCGCGGAGATCCCGGCGGATCGATACGTAACGCTCGACCTCCTCGGCCAACTCTTGATTGTGGAAGTGGAACCGCTGGCGACCTCGCTCTTTCGCCTTGTACAACGCGCGGTCGGCTTGCAGCAGCAGCTCGCTGGGCTCGTCTCCGGGTGACGAGACGGTGATGCCGATGCTCGTGCTGGTGTGGATCTCGTTCTCCGCGGCCGTGAAGGGTGCGATCATCGCGTCCTGGATCCGCAGGGCGAACGCGCTCGCCCCCGTGGCGCCGTGAATGTCGGTCTGTATGATGGCGAACTCGTCGCCACCCAGCCGAGCGACAGTATCGGTTTCGCGAACGAGTTTGGTGAGCCGTTGGCCAACAGCTTTGAGCAGCTCGTCGCCGACCGAGTGGCCGAGCGTGTCGTTGACCTGCTTGAACTCGTCGAGATCGAGGTAATGGAGCGCGATCCGCTCGCCCGTTCGCCGGGTCCCGAGGACGGCCTGCTTGAGGCGGTCCTCGAACAGGAAACGGTTGGGTAGCCCAGTGAGCGAGTCGAACTGGGCCAGCTGCTCGAGCCGCTTCTGCTGCTCTTTCCTCTCGGTGATATCGCGGACGTGAATCAAGACGGCCCCTTGCCCGCCGTACTCCAGTCTAGCCCGTATCTCGATCGGTATGGCACGGCCGTCAGCGGCCCAGGTGAAACCTTCGATCTGCTCCACCTCGCCTTCCACCAGTTGTCGTTGATGGTTCTGCGCGAACTCGACGTATTCAGGTGGCACGAGCTCCGAAATGTTCATGCCGATTAGCTTTTGTCTCTCGATGCCCTGGAGCACGGTGGCAGCCGGGTTTGCATCCAAGACGTTCCCCTCCAGATCCTCGACAAAGATCGCATCCGGGGAGGCCTCGAACAGATCTCGGAACCGCTTCTCGCTTCTCCGCAGCTCTTCTTCGGTCTGCTTCCGCGCGGTGATGTCGGTGAGTGTCCCCTCGTAGAATCGCGCTTCGCCGTTTTCGTCCCTGATCACCGAAGCGTTGTCGAGTGCGACGATTTGACTGCCGTCCTTGCGCCGGAGAATGATCTCCATGTCTTGTACCTGGCCCTTGCGCTCGAGCCGTTGTGCCCATGCCTGTCTGTCGGTTGGATTGATGTAGAGAGTGGTGGCGATGTCGACCCGTCCTAGCTCTTCTAGGGATTGGTATCCGAGCATCTCCAGCAGGGCTGGATTTGCTGCCACGATCTGGCCTGCCGGGGTGGTTTGGTAGACGCCGCAAGGTATCCGCTCGAACAGGCGCCGATAGTCGTGCTGGGCGTCTTGGTTGGGTCCGGTCATCACAGTTCTGCTCGGTCAGGTCCGCAATCGTCTTCGACGGGCGCGTGACATGAATAACCTGATTGACGCGGGAGCGACAGCCGGGGCTATCTGGCTGGTGTTGGCCTCCACGGGTGGGCTCGATGGTTCATCTATTGTACGACGACGCTGGGACGACGATCGATCAAACACCGTTTCGTTGAGCCGGCTAGTGTCGGGGGCTAGCTTTCCCACTCATGAGGCTCTTCCCGGGGCGTTCCCCGGTGTCGCTCGTGCTCGCGGCCGCGACCCCGACTCCCGCGGCCGCCGCCCAAATCCAAGACTCGCTGCTCGTTCACGTTCAGTATCCGCCTGCCGGTGCGGCGCTCACCGCCTCGGACTCGACTTTCGTGTTTGGTCGGGTGGACGGTGCACATGGCAGCGATGTCGAGCTCAGCGTGAACGGAAGCCCGACTCAAGTCCATGCTTCGGGTGGGTGGCTGGCGTTTGTTCCGATCGAACCCGACTCGTTCACATTCTCGATCCGTGCCGTCGCCGGAGATCGCGAGGGCTCGGCGTCACACACAGTATGGGTTCCGCCGCCGCCAGGCACGCCGGGCGACTCGCGGCTCGGCTATCGCCCGGAGACGATCGAACCGACCGGTCCGGTCGAGGCATACGCCGGCGATACGGTGAGGGTTCGAGTTGTAGCGGCGCCCGACCAACACGTCGTGGCCCGAATCGGTGATCTCCGCAAACCACTTGTGCCAGAGCGGTCGTGGGGCGGAAACGCAGGTCGCCAAGTTTTCGGCTCGGCCGATCCGGTGGACGGGGCCGCTCCGTCCGCCAAGGACACGGATCGCTGGCTCGGTTACTCCGGTGACGTCTATCTGCGAATCAGCGGCTCACTGTCCGACTCCTTATTCCTCGACCTGGAGTCGGCCGACGGGTCGACCCGGTCGGTGCCGGTCACGACGGTCGATTACCTCGATCCAACCGATGTCCGGGTCGCGGTGCTCGACGATGATACCGCGGGCACGGGCCGGACCGATGGACGCGTGGTGGCTCGTGCTGGGCCGAGTCAGGGGTACACGATGTTGCTGCCAAACGGCACGTTGGCCGGGCTCGGTCGACGCCACGGCGATCAGCGGGAAATCGTGCTCGGTCCCGGCGTCAGTGCTTGGGTGGCGGCCAGCGAGGCGATCGAGATCGACGCTCCGAGACCGGAGAGCGCGGTTTCAGTCGTGCGAACGCGCGTTCACGATGGTTGGAGCGAGGTCGTGGTCCCGCTGAGCAGCCGCTTGGCGTTTCGGATTGAACAGCGGCTCGACCCTGTTCGGTACACGGTTTCCATCTACGGTGCGACATCCGACACTGACTGGGTGCGGTACACGGATGATCCGGTGATCGAATCGATCGATTGGAGCCAGCCGGCTCGTGGCGTGTATCAGCTCGATATCGCGCTCGACACCGATCAGGCCTGGGGGTATCGCACGTATTGGGAAGGCAGTCACCTGGTGATCGCGTTCCGTCACCTCCCATCCGCGCTCGACGATCACCGTTTCCGATCGCGCCTTCACGGTGTCCGCGTGATCGTCGACCCTGGGCACAACCCGGACCCTGGTGCGATCGGACCCACCGGGCTGGAGGAACGCGAGGCGAATCTCGCGATCGCGCTCGAGTTAGCCGAGGTCTTGGAGACCCGGGGGGCTGAAGCGGTGCTGACCCGCGCCGACCCGGACTCGACGCTCGGCCTCTACGACCGCACCTCGATCGCGACTCGGATGGGTGGAGACGTTTTTGTGTCGATCCACAACAACGCCCTTCCCGATGGAGTGAACCCGTTCGTCAACAACGGCACATCGACGTACTTCTATCATCCTCAAAGCCGACCGTTAGCCGAGGCCATTCAGCGTGAGCTGCGGATCAAGACCGAGCTACCCGACTTCGGTGTCAACTATGGCAACCTGGCGGTGCTGCGGATGAACGAGATGGTGTCGGTGTTGGTCGAAGGGGCGTTCATAATGATACCCGAACAGGAAGCGCTTCTCAGAACAACTTCGTTCCGGCGCCGCATCGCGACCGGGGTGGCGGATGGGATCGAGCGGTTCCTGGAGAGCAGAGACCGATAGAACAGGAGGACGAGATGGTGCGCACGCTCTTGGTCACCGCCGCAGCGGTGGTGGCGCCGTTTACTGCGAGTGCTGTCAAAGGGCAGAACGCGCCCGCGGGCGACCGCTCACTGCGTCCGGTGGCGACGTACTCGATCGTGGCCCGGGATCCAGCCACCGGTGAGCTCGGGGTGGCTGTTCAGTCGCATTGGTTCAGCGTCGGGCCGATCGTGCCGTGGGCCGAAGCCGGCGTCGGGGCAGTGGCGACCCAGTCGTTTGTGGATCCGTCGTACGGTCCGTTAGGACTCGACTTGATGCGGGCCGGCAAGTCGGCAACTGAAGCGCTGAGCGGCTTGGTCGAATCAGATGCTCACCCTGAGGTACGGCAGGTGGCGATGATTGACGCCCGCGGCAACGTCGCCGCGCACACCGGCGCGAACGCGATCATCGCCGCTGGGCATCAGACCGGGGAGAACTACAGCGTGCAGGCCAACTTGATGGAAAGCTCGACCGTGTGGCCGGCGATGGCGGACGCGTTCGAGACCGCCAGCGGCGACCTCGCCGAGCGATTGTTGGCTGCGCTCGAAGCGGCCGAGGCCGAGGGCGGCGATATCCGGGGTAGGCAATCGGCGGCACTCTTGGTGGTATCGGGCGAGCCGACCGGCCGGCCGTGGGTCGATCGCACGTTCGATCTGCGGGTCGAAGATCACGAACGCCCGCTGGTCGAGCTGCGCCGGTTGCTGCATTTGGCGCGCGCCTATCGTGAGATGAACGCGGGCGACGAGGCGCTGAGCGACGCCGACGTGGGAGCGGCGGTCGAACACTACAACCAAGCTGCCGAGATGGTCCCGGAAAGTGCCGAGATGGTGTACTGGGCCGGCGTCACGCTGGCCGGCGAGGGACGGGTCGAGGAGAGCCTGTCGCGATTCGAGCGCGCGTTTGGCGCTGATCCTCGGTGGGCGGTGCTTACACCGCGCCTGATTCCGGCCGGGCTTCTGCCCAACGATGTCGAGCTGCTCGAGCGGATCTTGAGCCTTCCCGGTGGTGAGCCGGGCCTGGCCGAGTGGGAGCGTCTCGCCGAGATGCAAAAGATCGAGCCGCGGTAGTGCGCCGCGCGCTGACGCCGGTCGCATGGCACGGGCCTGATCGCAGGTCCA
>JBDHIC010000159.1:0-4407 GCA_039589035.1 Gemmatimonadota bacterium
GTCGGGGTGTTTCAGACCCACCCGTGGGCCCCGCGCGTGGTCATCGCCAACGCCAATCTCGTGCCACGCTGGGCGACGGCCGACGAGTTCCGTCGCCTCGAAGCGCTGGGTCTCACGATGTACGGTCAGATGACCGCTGGATCGTGGATCTATATCGGTACGCAAGGGATCGTACAGGGGACGTACGAGACCTTTGCCGCGGTCGGTGAGCACCACTTCGGCGGGGCGCTCGAGGGTCGCTGGGTGCTGACCGGTGGTTGTGGGGGAATGGGAGGCGCGCAGCCCCTCGCTGCGACGATGAACGGCGCTGCCTGTCTGATCGTTGAGGTCGATCCGAAACGTTTGGAGCGCAGGGTGGCTACGCGGTATTTGGATGAAGTCACCGACGATCTCGACACCGCGCTCGATCGAGTGCTGGCCGCAACCGCCCGGGGGGACGCGCGGTCGATCGGCTTGATCGGAAACTGCGCCGAGATCGTGCCCGACATCGTTCGCCGCGGGATCGTTCCCGACGTAGTCACAGACCAGACCAGCGCGCACGATGCGCTTGAGGGGTACGTGCCAGCCGGTCTGACGCTGGCCGAGGCGGATGCGTTGCGGGTCCAAGATCCCGAGGATTATGTCAACCGGGCGATGGAATCGATGGCGATTCACTGCCGCGGCTTGCTCGATCTCAAGACTGCTGGCGCGGTCGTGTTCGACTATGGCAATAACCTTCGCGGCCAGGCGCTCGATGCGGGTGTGGAGAACGCGTTCGAGATCCCGGGTTTTGTGCCCGAGTACATCCGACCGCTGTTCTGTGAGGGCAAGGGACCGTTCCGATGGGCTGCTCTCTCCGGTGACCCGGCCGACATTCACGCCATCGACAGCGCGATCGCTGACTTGTTTCCGGACGATGCGCCGCTCCAGCGCTGGATTCGGCTGGCCGCCGAGCGGGTCGCTTTTCAAGGCTTACCGGCTCGCATCTGTTGGCTCGGGTACGGAGACCGCTGGAAGCTGGGTGAAAGCATCAACGACCTGGTTTCGCGCGGCGTTGTGACGGCGCCGGTGGTCATCGGTCGCGATCACCTCGACACCGGATCGGTGGCGTCACCATTCCGCGAGACCGAAGGGATGGCCGACGGCTCGGATGCGATCGCTGATTGGCCGATCCTGAACGCACTGCTGAACACCGCCAGCGGAGCGTCGTGGGTCTCAGTTCACCATGGCGGTGGGGTCGGGATCGGCAACAGCTTGCACGCCGGTCAAGTCACCGTCGCCGATGGAACTGGCGAAGGTGCAGCGCGGCTCGAACGCGTCTTGACCAATGATCCCGGCATCGGTATCGCGCGGCATGTCGATGCTGGTTACGATGAGGCTCGCTCTGCTGCTGCGGAGCGCGGTGTTCAGATTCCGATGATCGACCCGCAAAAATGACCGACGCCGCCGCCGACGGCGGCGATCTCCTGATCACCGATATCGGACAGCTCGTCGAGCCTGGCGAAGGTCCCTTCTCCGCGCCGCTCGAGATCATTACCGACGCCTTCGTTTGGATACGGCAGGGCCGGGTCGTCGCGGCTGGCTCGATGGCGGACCTGCCCAGCGATACCGCGGGCACGCCGACGCTCGACGCTGGCGGCCGGGTAGCACTGCCGGGACTCGTCGACTCCCACACGCACGCCGTCTTTGGTGCCACCCGTGAACACGAGTTCGAGCAACGGTTGGCTGGGGCCAGCTATCAGGAGATAGCCGAACAGGGTGGCGGTATCGGGTTCAGCGTGCGCGATCTGCGGACTCGAAGCGAGGACGATTTGGTGCTCCTGTCACGGCCGCGATTGGCAGCCGCGGCGCACTTTGGAGTCACCACCGTGGAAGTGAAATCGGGATACGGACTGGCCACAGAGCAGGAGCTAAAGATGCTGCAAGTGGTGGCTCGCCTGGCGGCCGAACCCGAGCTGCCGCGGCTCGTGCCGACGTTCCTAGGTGCGCATGCTCTGCCAGTCGAATTCGCCAACGATCGGGCGGCGTTCGTGAAGTTAGTCGTCGACGAGATGTTGCCGGCTGTTGCGACCGAAGCGCTGGCTGAGTTCTGCGACGTCTTCTGCGATCGGGGGGCGTTCACGCGGGACGAGGCGGAGACGATCTTGAGACGGGCGGCCGAGCTTGGATTTGGGCTGAAGCTCCACGCCGATGAGTTCGTACCGCTGGGCGGCACACAACTGGCGGTGGAGTTGGGAGCCGCCAGCGTTGATCATTTGGTGGCGGTTGATGAAGCCGGGATCGCTGCTCTCGCCGATAGCGATACGGTGGCCACGCTGCTGCCTGGAACTTCGTTCTTCCTGCGCCTCGATCGCCACGCTCCGGCCCGCGAATTGGCTGACCGTGGCGCCAACCTCGCGTTGGCCACTGACTTCAACCCGGGTACGTCGATGACTCAGAACCTGCTGCTGATGGTCGCGTTTGGGTGTTGTTCGTTGGGTCTCACCATCGGTGAGGCGCTGCGAGCCGTGACCCGCGGCGGGGCGTTGGCACTTCGACGCTCAGATCTCGGCACGTTGATGCCGGGGGCCAGGGGCGATGTCGCGCTGTTCGAGGTGCCAGACTATCGCCACCTGGCATACCACTATGGGATGGGTCATTGCGCGGTCACGATCAAGAGCGGGGAAGTTATCTGGCGGCGAAACCAGACCGGATCCAGATTTCCAATATGAGCGCTGCTTGGAAAGACAAACGCGATCCCCCGTCGCGCCATCCGGACCCCGATGCGGCGATCGCCGAGTATCTCGAGCGATTGCGGCAGGCGGACGTCAGCGGCACCCGTCCTCCAGCTGGGGCCTTGAATGGCCTCGGTGATGCGCACCTTGATACCGACGACGTGGCCTCGGCGGTCGAGTACTACCGTCAGGCCGCCGAGGCCTACGCCGAGGACGGTCGCCTCGATCACGCGATTGCGTGTTGTCAGAAGATCCGGCGCTATGCGCCCGACGACCTCCAGGTGGGGTTGCTTCTCGGTCGGTACTACGGTGCCAAAGGGTTGGTAGCCGATGCGCTCGTTGAGCTCAAGAACCTCGTCGAACGACAAAAGGGTGCCGGCAACATAAGGTTGGCGATGGAGGGGATGCGCGAGATCGTGACGCTCGAACCCGATCATCCCGAGCATCGCGAGCGATTGGCAGATTTGAGCCTGGCTGAGGGTGACCCAGCGGCGGCCAGCGAGGCGCTCGCAGCAGCGCTCGAGCGCTATGAGACGACTGGCGAAGAGGCAGCCGCGCACCGTGTTCGACGGCGGCTCGACGATCTGAAACAGGCGAGTGTGTTCGTTGCTCCCCAGACACCGCCCACCCCGGTCAAACCGCCACTGCAAGGCCAGGGCTTGAGAGCTGAGGCCGAGCAGTATCGCTCGGAAGGCCGCTGGATTGAGGCCATCGAGGCTTACCGTCGTTTGTCCGAGAGCGGCCAGATCAGGGGCTCGGACTTCGAAGCCTGGTCGGAGTGCGCTCGACAGAGCGGTCGCGCGGCAAACGTCCTCGAATCGCTGTCCGCGGGTTCGCGCTGGCATCTCGATGCTGGGAACACCGAGGCTGCCCGGCGCTCGGCCGAAGAGATGCTGCTCATCGATCCGACCAACGAAACCGCTGCCGAGATTCTTCAGTGGGTTGGGGAAGATCGTCCCCCACGGTAGCTTCCGACGCACATGACCCGCGTTGAACGAACCGCACCCCGTGCACGGGGAGAAGAGTTCCTTGAACGGTTGGAGACCGGCGTGGTCGTCGCAGACGGAGCGATGGGCACGCAGATCTACGAGCGAGGCGTGTTCATCAACCAGTGCTTCGACGCACTCTCGCTCAGCCGTCCCGACATGATTCAGGAAGTCCACGCGTCGTACGTCGAAGCCGGCGCCGAGTTGCTCGAGACCAACACCTTTGGTGCCAATCGGGCCCGGCTGCTGGGTCACGGGCTCGAGGATCGGGTCGCCGAGATCAATGGGGCCGGGGTGCGGCTGGCTCGAGAGGCGAGCCGGAAGCGGGCATTCGTCGGTGGGTCGATCGGTCCGATCGGCGTAAAGGGTCAAGTAGCTGGCGATTACAGCATCGATGACATGCGGGCGATCTTCGCCGAACAGGCCCAGGCGCTGCTCGAGGCGGGTGCTGACTTGTTGGTCGTCGAGACGATTCCCGCAATCAACGAGATGGAAGCTGCGCTGGCGGCGATCCGTGGCCTCGACGGCGACGTGCCGGTGGTGGCGCTGATGACGTTCGGTGAGGACGGTCGCGTCCAGTCGGGGCAGTCGCCGGAGGAGCTCGTGGCTCGGCTGGTGACCGCTGGTGCCAATCTAGTGGGTGCCAACTGCAGCGTGGGTCCCAAGCCGATGCTCGACTGCGTGGTTCGGATGCAGGACGGGCACTCGGTCAAGCTGGCGGCGATGCC
>JBDHIC010000160.1:0-7008 GCA_039589035.1 Gemmatimonadota bacterium
AGCTTTGGGTTGCGCCGTTCCGCCGGTGTCATCGACAGGATGATCGCCTCGATACTCTTTAATCGGCTCGGGTCGACATCGACATCCCGCAACTGCGTCCCAACGCCGGGGATCACCCCGACCAACCCCTGTAGTGGCCCCATCCGCTCCAACTGCCGCAAGGCGGTGAGAAAATCTTCCAGATCGAGCTTCCCGCGGCCGACCTTTTTCTCGAGTTGGCTGGCGTCTTCTACATCGATCGCCTCCTGCGCCTTCTCGACCAGCGACACGACATCGCCCCGGTCGAGGATCCGCCCTGCCATGCGATCGGGGTGAAACGGCTCGAGGCCGTCGGTCCGCTCCCCGACACCGATGAACTTGATCGGCAAACCGGTTACCGCGTGGATCGAGAGCGCCGCGCCGCCGCGCGCATCACCGTCCAGCTTGGTCAGAATCACACCCGTCAGTGGCAGCCTGGCGCCAAACGTCTCGGCGATCTGCACGGCGTCGTGACCGGTCATCCCGTCGGCAACCAGGAGCAGCTCGTGAGGCGTAACCGCTTCGACGACCCGATCGAGCTCATCCATCATCGCATCGTCGATGTGCAGCCGACCCGCGGTGTCCACGATGACGACGTTGCGCTTGTCTGTCCGCGCTCGTTCGACGCCCGCCTGGGCGAGTCGTTCGACCTGGGTCTCATCGCGATCCGACACCACCGGAAAATCGAGCTGGCGCGCCAACGTCTCGAGCTGATCGATCGCCGCCGGTCGATAGACATCGGCCGCCACCAACAGCGGCCTCCGCCCGCGCTTCGCCATGCGGTGGGCGAGCTTGGCTGCGGTCGTCGTCTTGCCCGAACCCTGCAACCCGACCAGCGCGATCACCGTAGGCGGCTGCCTCGACTCTTCGAGCGGCGCGTTGGCGCCACCCAATAGATCGACCAATTCGTCGTGGACGATCTTGATGACTTGTTGTGCCGGAGTGACCGACCGGGTGATCTCCTTTCCGTGGGCGCGCTCCGCCACACGGGCGCAAAAATCCTTGGCCACCCGATAGTGGACATCGGCCTCGAGGAGCGCGCGGCGGACCTCACGCATCCCTTCGGTGATGAGCTCTTCGTCGAGAACTCCGCGGCTTCGAAAGCGCGCCAGGGCGCCATCGAGTTTGGCACTCAGCTCGTCAAACATTGTTCCCGTGATCAAACGGTCGCGGATCGTGCGCCGCTGTGCGGCGCCGCCCTGGTAGTCCGGGTCGTCCCGGAGAACGAGGGAAAGCGAATAGGAGTGGGAATCTAGTCCTAGATCAGAATTGCAGCCACCAGAATGTAGAGCAGGCCGCCGAGTGTGGCGGCCGCCAGGGCGAGCGGGAGCTGGGTCAAGACGTGATCCATGAGATCGCAGCCGGTGGCCAGCGACGACAGGATGGTGGTATCCGAGATCGGCGAGCATTGATCGCCAAACACGCTCCCGCCGGTGACCGCGCCAAAGCAGAGCGCCAGGTAGGTGGGGTCCGGCTGTACCGCCCACGCGAGTGGTATCGCGACCGGGAAGATGACCGCGTACGTCCCCCACGACGTTCCCGTCGAGAACGCAACGACCATGCAGAGGAACAACAACGCCGCCGGCAAGATAACCGGCGGAACCGAGCCAAACGTCTCAACGATGTAGGGTGCCGTACCGACCGCATCGGCGACCGACTTGAGCGTTACCGCGAGCGCCAACACCACCGCTCCGATCGTGACACCGCGCCAACCCGACAGGAGTCCTTCGATCACGGCGTGAAGCCGCATCCCCTTGACGAGCGCCACCGCCACACCCACCAGAACCGCCAACACGAACGCCTCGGCGATCGGCAACGACAGCGCCGACGACTCGCGCTGGCCGAGCACGAAGTAGCTGATCGCGAACGGGCCGATCGCGATGCCCAGCAGTGTCCCGATCGGCGCGAAAAAGTCGATCAATCCGGGTTTGTAGTCGTAGGGTGTATCGATGCGCGTAAGATCGTCGGCAGCCATTGGGGTGGCGCCGGGCCGATCGAGCGCCCCCGTCTCACGCGCCCGCTGGCGCGCGGCCCCCATTCGACGCCCGGTAAGCCGGCCCATCTTGTCACCCGCGAACAATAGGGTGAACAGGATCGCGAAGATCGCGTAGAAGTTGAACGGCAGAGCGCGGAAGAAGAACCCGATCGCGTCGGACTGGGTGGCCAGCACGGGGACGCTGCCGGCGACCAGCCCGCCGACGTAGATCGGCCACACGTTGAACGGAATCAGCGTCGCCGCCGGCGACGCCGTCGAGTCGACGACGTAAGCCAGCTCCTCGTGGGCCACCCGGTGCCGGTCGGAAACCGGCCGTACCGTCGTCCCGGTCAACACCGTGCTGATCGTGCCGCCCTGGTGGAAGACGAGTCCCATGACCCACGCGAACAGCTTGGCCGACCTGGGTCCGGTCGCGACCCGCTTACCGGCCCATGCGGCGAACCGCTGGGCACCACCGGTCTTGGTCCACAGACCGATCAACCCGCCCAATGACCACAGGTACACCAGCAGAATGAGGGCGTAGTTCTCCGATCCGACCGATGGGATCAGGAACGCTTGAACGATATTGAGCTCACCGCTGATGACGCCGCCCAGCACGATGCCGACAAACAGGGCCGTGATGACCTCGCGCAACGCGAAGGCGAGCACCAGCGTGACCAGTGGCGGGACGACCGACCACGCGCCGTAGTGCACTCCATTGGTGGGAAACCGACCGGCGAGAGTGACACCGATCGCTACGATCGCGACCCCGAGGACGAGAACCCGCCACCGAAACGCGCGCCGCCGGGTCGTCGCCGCCGTAAACACCGGAGCCACTGACGAGCACGTCGACTCCCGCGCGCACGACCTCGGCCGCGTTGTCGGCGGTAATGCCGCCATCGACCTCGAGCCACGGGCGGCTGCCCTCGGGCAAGTCGTCGATCCGCTTCCGGGCGCTCCGCAGCCGGTCCAACGACTCGGGGATGAAGCGCTGTCCCGACCAACCAGGATTGACGCTCATGACGAGCAACAGGTCGAACGCTCCCCACACCGCGTCGACCGCACTCAGCGGCGTACCCGGGTTGATCGCGACACCAGCCTTGACACCCAGCTCGCGCACGCGCTGAAGCTGGCGATGGAGGTGGGTCGTGGCTTCGACGTGGACGGTCAAGATGTCGGCCCCGGCATCGACGTATTCGTCGAAGTACTGCTCCGGTCGTTCGACCATGAGGTGAACGTCGATCGGTACATCGACCGCCCGTTCTGCGGTCTCTATCATCGCTGCGCCGAACGTCAGGTTGGGGACGAAGTGGCCGTCCATGACATCGACGTGGATCCAATCGGCTCCGCCCTCGACGACGGCGACGATCTCATCCGCCAACCGATCAAAGTCCGCAGCCAGTACGGACGGCGCGATCACGATCCCGCTCACGGACCCACCCGGCCGAGCTCGAGCCGCGCCGCCGAGCCGGTATGGACGTGTTGGCCCGGCCGCGGCTGTTGACCAGTTACGACGGTCGATCCTGCGACACCCTGCTGGTCAGGGCTCAAGGAGCCCACTTGGCCCACCGTGATCCCGTAGGCGAGCAGCGTGTCGCGAGCCGCTCTCAACGGCAGACCGCGGATATCGGGCATCTCGATCAGCGTGCCACCTTGGCTGATGATCATCGTAACCTCGACCCCGGGCTCGATCTCGGTACCCGCCGGTGGTACCGTTTCGACGATCGTCCCCCACGGGTGCAGCTCGCTCGGCTTTTGTCGAGGCGGCGTGGTCACGAGACCGAGTCGGGACAGGATCTCCTCCGCCAGCTCGGGCTCGAGGCCGGCCAGATCGGGCAGCGCGGTCGGTTCCGAGCCGCGACTCACGAGCACCCATACCGTATCACCGCGGGGGCGATAAAAGCCCGGCGGCGGAAGCTGATAGATCACCCGACCCGCGTCGACATCGGCGCTTCGACGCTCGCCGCCCACGGTGACGACGTACCCCTCGTTCTCGGCTTTGTCGCGCGCCCTCTCGACCTCCATTCGACCCAGGTTGGGCACGCGGCTGATGCGACCCTGCGCCAGAGTGTCGGGCAAGAAGAAGATTTGCGCTGCGATGTAACCGACCAACAACGCGCCGATCACAGTCGCCACGATCGCCAGCGGGACCTGCCAAGTCGCACTCCCGACGCGGGCTGAACGCGCGCTCACGCCGCCTCGCGCACCAGCCGAGCGGCGAAGAACCCATCCAGATCACCGCGCCAGGGTCGAGTCATCAAGTAATCGCCGTCGCGATGGTAAGCAGGCACATCACCGCCCACCGGTACGCTCCGGAACTCTTGACGATCGGCGAGAAACGCGGTTACCACTCGATCGTTCTCCTCCGGTTCGAGCGAGCAGGTGGCGTAAACGAGCGTGCCACCCGGCGCGACTCGATCGGCGAGTTGCGCCAAGAGCTCGCGTTGAAACGCGGCAAACCTCGCCACGTCTTCAGGTGAGCGCCGCCATCGGGCGTCGACCCGCCGACGCAACACACCGGTGCCGGTGCACGGCACATCGGCGATCACCAGCGAAAACTGCTCCGCGGTCGGCACCGAACGCGCGTCCGCGACCACGAGCCACGGCTCGGTCAGCCCTAGACGGTGAACGTTTTCGCGAACCCGCCGCAACCTCGCGACATCGATATCGATCGCCAACGCGCCGAGTGCCGGTGCTTTGGCCAGCAGCCCGCACAACTTGGTCCCGGGCGCACCACACGCGTCGAGCACGCGCTCCTCGGGCCCCGCATCGACCGTATCCGTGACCCATTGCGAGCCCGCGTCCTGAATCCAGAACCACCCATCGACCCAGCCCGGCAACGAGACCGGCGGCGTCCCGCGACCGACGACCACGACGTCCGGTTTGTCGGGGTGCGGTCGGGCCTCGATACCGGCCTCGAGAAACCGCTCGAGGACCCGGCTGGTCGTCGCCACCTGCACGTTTATCGCCAGGTGGAGGTTTGGTGGCCGATTGTTGCTCTCGAGCAGAGCCTCAGCCGTCTCTGCACCAAACGTTTCGACCCACCGAGCGACCATCCACACAGGGTGACTGTGTTTGATCGCCAAATGGAGGACTCGGTCGTCCGGGTCCGGCAACGGCAACTCCTGACGTTGCCGATCGACATTCCTGAGGACACCGTTCACGAGCCCCGATGCCCAGCGCGCCACATCGTTCGGGAGCATACGGTTCACCAGCTCGACGCTCTCGTCGACCGCCGACCAGACCGGCACGCGATTCAAGAACACGATCTGGTAGGCCCCCAACTCCAGGATCGAGACGACGTCCGGCGGGAGCGTGTCGATCCCGCGCTTTAGCAACGCATCCAGGTGGTAGTCGAGCCGGTCGCGCCATCGGATCGCGCCATACGCCAGCTCCATCGTGAACGCGCGCTGACGATCGTCGAGCCCCGTAGCGCGTCGCTCGAGGCTCTCGTCTGCGCGCATCCCGTTTCGCACATCGCGTAGGATCTCGAGCGCCCGCCGCCGCTCAACGCTGGGGCGCGCACCCATTCAGTCGCCGACCCGGCCCTCCGTCGGACTCGACGCACTGGCCCACTGGCGCCGGGGCATCCGACCGGCTTCAAATGCCAACCGCCCGGCCTCGACCGCGTGCCGCATCGCGGTGGCCATCAACACCGGATCATCGGCCTTGGCGATGGCTGTATTCATGAGGATGCCATCGACGCCAAGCTCCATCGCGACCGCCGCGTCCGAGGCCGTCCCGACCCCGGCATCGACGATGACCGGCACCGAGACCGCATCCAGAATGAACTGAATATTGAGCGGATTGGTCACCCCGAGACCGGAACCGATCGGCGAGGCGAGCGGCATGACCGCCGCCGCGCCCGCTTCTTCGAGGCGCCGTGCGATAACGACATCATCGTTCGTATACGGCAACACGGTGAACCCCTCGTCGACGAGGGTTCGCGTCGCCGCGACGAGTCCTTCGACGTCGGGGTACAACGTCCGTTCGTCGCCGATGACTTCCAGCTTGATGAAATCGCTCAGTCCCGCGGCACGACCGAGCCGCGCGACGCGTATCGCATCGTCCGCCGTGTAGCAGCCGGCGGTGTTCGGAAGGATCAGGACCTTATCGGGATCGAGATAGTGGAGCAGACTGGTTTCATCCGACGCGTCGAGCTTGACTCGTCGCACCGCAACCGTAATGACCTCGGCGCCTGACGCCTCGAGGCACTGAACCATCGTCTCCGGAGAGTCGTATTTGCCGCTGCCGATGATGAGCCGGGAACGGAACGTACGTCCACCCAGCTCCCATCCAGTGGACAGATCTGCCACCGCATCGGTCGGCATCGATCGGGTCGTGGTCGCCTCGGTCATATCGGCCTCCTTTCCTCAGCCACCGCCCACAAAGTGAACGACCTCGAGCCTGTCACCTGCTGATAGCCCGGTCGCGCCAAACCGATCTCGCGGCAGGATGACGCCATTGGCTTCGACCACCACGATATCGGGATCGATCTCATGAGCGGTAAGAAACGTCTCGACGGTCGCTCCCTCGGTAACGAACCGCGGTTCACCGTTGACGACGATCTCGACCGTTTTTTTGGCGAGAGTCGGGTTTGACACGTGGGCTAATGTAACGTCTTGGTACGGTTCTGACCGACGGCGGCGAGGAAATCTCGCACCGCCTGACCGGGATCGGCGGCGTCCCAAAGAGCCCGGATCGCGACGACCCCGTGCGCGCCGGCGGCGACGACTTCGGACGCTCGGTCAGGGGTCACCCCACCGACCGCGAGTTGCGGCAGCGCGGGCAGACTCTCGGCTTCGAGCGTCGATGGGATCTCTTCGAGCAATCCAACGCCCGCCGGCTCCGCGTCGGGGTGACTCCGGGTCGCGTAGATCGCACCCACGACCAAGTGGTCAGCGCCGTCTCGGGCAGCCGCGATCGCCGCTTCCACCGAGTGCACGGAGCGACCAACGCGAGGTGTCGGGCCGACGACCCGGCGCGCGCCGGCGATCGACAGGCCGCGCTCCGGC
>JBDHIC010000161.1:0-5389 GCA_039589035.1 Gemmatimonadota bacterium
AGCAAGCCATTCGGGCTGAAACCCACCGCTCCTCTAGGAATCGGATCGCGCTCGACGACCGGCAATTGGCGGCTCGACGTTAGCTCGAGCGCGTCGATCGGTACTTTGAACTGCCCCAGCTTGAGTTGAAAGCGCTTGTCGAACCTGAGGTTCACCCAGCCGTCGGTTAGACGCGCCCCACCTTTTCCAAAGTCGCCCTCGACGAAGCCCTGAATCCAGCCGCCGACGTACGCCCGCGCACCCAACCGCGCGCGGCGGATCAGCCATTCCGATTCCGGCTCGTCTTCGGCCGACGTAGTGTTGAACTGCGCCTGGGCGATTCCTCTGAGCTGCAGACTGTCGACAGCCGGCGCGCTGACCTTCTGGGCGCTGGCCAACTGGAATCCGCCGGTCAGGAAAACCAACCCGAGCGTGAGAACCCCTACCCTGTCCTTCATATCGCTACCCGTTCGACGAGTGATCTAAGAACACGTGGAGGAAGTGATTGCTGCACCTCGAGTATGGCCATCCACCATGACGATTCTATGTCTCAATTGTGAGAAAAGTATGAAATCTGGCCTCGCCAGGTCAGGAGCCTAATCTTGGCCCCCATGGTTGGGCGCCGACTCAGCGGAATCCCGGGCTTTTCAATCGATCAGGTGGCTGCCGCGGCTGGCGACGACCTCGACGTCCTGCGGCTCGAGAACCTCGACACAGATCTCGCCCCGCCCGCCGCCGCGATCGAGGCGACCCACCGGGCGATCGGGCGTGACGACGACAACAGTTACCTCCCCTTCACCGGTCAGGACCGGCTGCGAGCGGCGATCGCTGCCCGCGCGCGAACCCAGACCGGAATCGACTACGACCCGGCTGATGTCGTCATCACCTGTGGCGGCACCGAGGGGATACTGGACGCGCTCTTCGCGCTAACCGAGCCCGGTGATGAAGTAGTTCTCACCGATCCGACGTACGCGGGGATGATCTACCGGCCGCGTTTGGTGGGTGCGGTGCCGAGGTTCGTGCCGTTCGTGGTCGACGGCGACGAGTGGCGCCTCGACCTCGACGCTCTCGATGGTGCGGTCGGACCCAAAACGCGCGCGATCTTCCTCATGAACCCGTCGATGCCATCGGGCGCCGTGCTCAACACCACGGAGTGGGATGCCGTGGCCACTTTGTGCCGCGAACGCGACCTTTGGCTCCTGTACAACGCAGCCATGGAGCGCATCGTGTTCGATGCTCGGTCGGTGGTTCACCCGGCCACGCTGCCGGGCATGGCCGAACGCACCGTGACGATCGGGTCGGTATCAAAGGAGTATCGCATGATCGGGTGGCGCGTGGGGTGGGTGTACGGTCCACGCGAGGTACTGGCTGACGTCGCGTTGGCGCATATTTATAACACCGCCACTGCGACCGGCATTGCCCAGGCTGGAGCCATTGCCGCTCTCGACGAGCCCGAGGCCGAGTTTGCTCGCTGTGTTTCGATCTGGGAGCAACGCCGCGACATCGTGACCCGTGAGCTGGCACACTACGAGACGGTCCCCGCCGCCGGCGGGTGGTCCCAGTTGTTAGATGTCGGGGCGCTCGGCTTCGATTCGATGACCGCCTCGAGACTGCTGCTGGAGAAGGGACGCGTGGCCGCCACGCCGATGCGCCACTGGGGCGATCTCAGCGGCGACCGGTTCGTGCGGTTTGTCTTCAGCAACGAGCCGGTTGAGCGGTTGCGCGGACTCGGCGACCGTACCTTACAGGCGCTGGGAGCTTCCGGATAAATGACCCTTCCGCGACCAGTATGCGTAGCGATCCAAGGCGCCCACGGTGCCTACAGCGAGGAGGCCCTCGACCGGCTGCTCGTCTGTCCGTTCAAGATCGAAACCACCAAGAGCTTTCCGGAGATGTTCTCGGCAGTCGCCAAACACGAGGCTCACGTCTGTCTAGCGCCGATGGAGAACTCATTAGTGGGCTCGATCTTTCAGAACTACGATCTGTTGTTGCGTTATGGCTACCGCGTGCGGGGCGAGGTTTACTTGCGCGTCAAACACTGCCTGATCGCACCGGTCGGTACATACTTCGACGACATCGAACGAGTCTACTCGCATCCGTTGGCCATCGATCAATGTCAGGAGTTCTTCCGTCGTCACCCAAGGATCGAAGCGATCGCGACATACGACACCGCGGGCAGCGTGAAGATGCTGATCACGGAGCGTATGACCGGTGCGGCAGCAATTGCCGGAGCTGGAGCCGCCGCTTATTACGGTGGGAAGGTGATTCGCTCGGACATCGAGGATGACCCGGCGAACTACACACGTTTCTTCCTGCTCAGCCTGGGCGATGCCCAGCTTGGCGGTCTGGTGGAGCAATTCTCGCGCGAAGCGGTCGGCCCGCCCAAGACGTCGATCGTGTTTCACATCGACAACGCTCCGGGGAGCCTGTGTTCGACGCTCGATCCGTTTGCGCAGCGCGGGATCGACCTGACGCGGATCGAATCCCGACCCGTGCGTGGCAAACCGTTCGACTACGTGTTCTATCTCGATTTCCTGGGGACAACGGCCACGTCGAACGCCCGCGATGCTCTGGCCGAGCTAAAGGCGAAGTCGGGGTTCACGCGGGTCCTCGGAACGTACCCGTCGGGGCGACTGGATTGGGTCGGTGCCGAGGACCATCCCGGTTTTCTCAGCGCCAGCTAGCGCAACTCAGGCAACCCAAGCGTCAAATCGGTAGTTGGCGCCGGTCGCGCGAGTGGCACCCACTCACCGCTTTCGAGCTCGACCAAGTCACGTGAATAGCGCACATCTTCGGTGGCAAACTCGTTGGCCGCACGGGCGCGATCGTACCTCCATTCGTCGATTTGCCCGAGCCGCGATTGCCAATCCTCGCTCGCCAACCGAGCACCGGTCAGCTGCCACCCGTTATCCCCTGGGCGGGCCGCAAAGTGTCCGTAGTACAGGCCCAGCATCGCCTGCTCATCGACTTCCCGGAGCACGAGTAGCTCGGCGAAAACACGGGTCGAGTCACCCGGGACGGCTCGCAACCGAACGATCGTCGGGCGAACCACGCCATCCAACCGCCGCGCCAGCTCTTCCTCCGACAAACCCCGTCGGACACGCGGGTGGAGATACGTAAACGCTCGCTCGTAACCGACCTCGCCGACCCCGATGGTGCCGCGAGAGCTGGAGCCGGTCTGCGACAGCGCTCGCAGGTACTGCCGAACTGCGGCGACCGGGTCGCGCGGAAACGCCCGCGATGACGGGAGCCTGGGCTCCGGGCGATCGATCAACCAGGCAAAGCTGGCTGCGGCGCTGTCGACAGGCATGGGTCGAAAAACGGTGTCGGTTCGGGCCATTTGAGTGGTGAGCCCCACCGTGTCGGCGCGTGCGAGAGCGCGTTCGTCCGGGCTCTCGATCCACACGTCGGCGCGACATCCAAGCGCCAACAGGCAGAGCGCCGAAAGCGCCCCCAATCGTGCGATTAAATCAAATGCCATCATGACGATGCAAGCTATATTCGCTTTTCGGGCCGAGCCTCCTGGTTTCGGCGTGATCGTGAAACCCTCTCGGAGAGTGCAGTGAGTGCCGAAAAGACACGCCGCATCCACGCTCGTAAGCCTCCGGCGCTAAGAGGCGTACCGCCGCGCTATCAAGTGTTCGATCGGCGCACCGATCCGCCAGCTACGGTGAGCGTGTTCTACTTCGATCCTGAGCTTGAAGGAGTCGTATTCGAGGTCTACGACGACGACTT
Organism: Gemmatimonadota bacterium; assembly: GCA_039589035.1. Lineage (GTDB taxonomy): Bacteria > Gemmatimonadota > Gemmatimonadetes > JACCXV01 > JAHWKZ01 > CAMYLR01. Next base: position 3,715 of record JBDHIC010000161.1, read on the forward strand.
CCGCGAGTTTCTGAAGCGGGATTCGGCTTTTGAAGGAAAGCGCTTCGATTGGGTGATCGACGTCGATCCAGACGCCCCGCACGACCCTCGGTCAGCGATCATTCACCCGGATCCGATGCCGGAACCAAGTGACCGCGGCACACAAACCGACGTATCGCTGAGTCTCGACCAAGCCGTTGCAGCCACCAGGACGGTCGACCGCTACCGCGTCATCCAGACGAGCGACCCGCTGTAGCTTCCAACTGTTGCATGACCTCTACGGCACGCGACTTGAGCCGCGCTTCGAGGGCCGCGTGGTCCTCGTCCGATAGCTTGCCCGTCGCGTAGTCGAGCTGTAGCTCGTGGATCTCTTCGAGGAGTCGCGCTTTCTCGGTCTCTAACTCACGCCGCTGCGCAACCGCCGCCGGCACCGACTCAACGGCACCACCAAACAGCGGATAAACGGCCAGCCACACTGCTGCCAGCAGCACCCACAACCCGATCAAGATCAGCAGCGTGTCGCTCACGCACCGACGCGCTCGGTCTTTCGTTTCGCCGGCTCGACGACTCGCCGTCGACGGGCACCTGGCCGGGGTGTCGTCAGCGCGATCACCATGCCGAATACCATGATCCCGCCCCCGATCCAGATCCACATCACCATCGGGTTGACGATAATGGTCACGTCAGCGCTCTGGGCGACCAGATGGCGACCTCGGTGGTGGTCTGCTCTTGCCCTTCCGGATAGAAGCGCTTCTCGGGTCGTATCCGGTAGGCGCGCCCTCCATTCTCGGACACCGTCAGGTTCGCGACCGTCGCGGTGTAGTTGGGGCCCCGCTCGATGTCGGTTCCTCGATAGAACACCTGGAACGATCCGACTTCAACCGATTCTCCAGGCGCCAGTCTCGCCGATTGCTCGGTTACAAAAAAGACGCCAGCGATACCTGCGAACACGAGCACCACGCCGATGTGAACGATGTAACCGCCATAGCGGCGCCGGTTGCGACCGATGAGGCTCACCAGCGCGGTCAGCGCACGCTCCTCCTTCGAGCGCATGCGCGCGCGGGCTCCACGGCCCATCTCCTGGCCAATCGTCGCCAGAACAAAGGCGCCGAACGCGATGACGGCGACTGCATACCAGGAGTGGATCCCGAGCGCGAAGGCGACCGCACCAGCCACGACCAGAACCGCAACTGGGAGTCGGAAATTCCGCTGCAGATTATGGCGCGAGGCGCGCCGCCAGGCGATCACCGGGCCGATCCCGGTCAGCAACAGAAGACCGATCGACAGCGGTTTGTTCACCAGATTGAAGAACGGCGGCCCGACGGAGATCCGCTGCCCGGTCGCCGCTTCCGATATGAACGGGAAGAACGTCCCCCACCAGATCGCGAAGAAGATACCGAGCAGCAGCAGGTTGTTAAAGAGGAACGCGCTCTCTCGCGATACAAACGACTCGAGACGGTTCTCGGTCTTCAAGAGATCCGACCGCCACCACGTGAGTCCGACCGCCGATCCAATGACGATGACCAGGAAGCTCAGGAAGACAACTCCGATGTTCGTCGAGGCGAACGCGTGAACCGATTCGATGATCCCGCTTCGGGTCACGAACGTGCCCAGGATGGTGAGCGCGAACGTGGCCGTAATCAAGCCCACGTTCCAGAGCTTCAGCATGCCGCGCTTTTCCTGAATCATGATCGAG
>JBDHIC010000162.1:0-4387 GCA_039589035.1 Gemmatimonadota bacterium
GACGGGCGCGGCTCAGCGCCGAAAACGATCACTGAGATGCGGGGACCTTCATGTTGCAGTCGAAAGCGAGCGCCAAGCTGAACGTCGTGGTCCAGTTAAACGATGGAACCCGACGCAAGGGAGTCACCGACGCCTTCAATCCGAAAAAGTCGACGCTGCTGATCAAGGAGGTTGACGTCGGAGGGAACGTCGTCGAAATCCACGATGTCGACATGCACAGCGTTCACGCGATCTTCTTTGTTCGCGATCTGGCGATCATGCGCACGAGTCGTCACACCAACCGGGACGCGCCGGTTTCGCCGCCCGCGGCGGCAAAGAACGGGAAACGGGTACGCGTGACGTTCGTCTGGGGTGAGGTGATGGACGGTATGTCGCCGGATGTCGACAAGAAAGCCCCGTGGTTCTTCCTGTTTCCGATTGGACCGCTGAACCGGGCCTACAACATCCATCAGGTGTACATCTCGAGGAAGGCCACCGCGCGGATCGAGCCGGTCTAGCGCGAGCATTGCCACCACGTATCGCGTAGCTGGATCTTGTGATCCGGCTACGCGTTCTTTATGATTCAGCGTGCGTAGTACGCTGATTCTGGCCCTCGCTTTGTCGGCCGCCGCGCCGTTGGCGGCGCAGACACCGTTCGACCCGCATCGCAATCAGGCGATCGGCGGTATGGCCGGGCTCGCCTCGGGCAGCGGTCTCTCATATCAAGAAATCTACCCCTCAGCATACGGCTACCGCGGAGCGCTCGCGCTCTGGAAGGCGGGTGACTCGTTCTTCTTGAATACCGGCGTATCCGGCCTACGAGTCTTGACCGACGACGGTCGGCAACGCGTGTATCTCGTTGGCGGCTTGTCGTACTGGCGGCACACCGAAGAGGCCAGCAAACCGATCTTTGATGAGAACGATAACGTAACCGGCGAGCGGATCTTCGATGATGTGGATGACAGCTGGTCGATCGGGCTGGGGGCTGGAATCGAGCTTCCGGTCGGGACTCGAACGGCAATTTCGCTAGAGGCGTTGTTCACGTATTGGACTCAATCGGGCAACATCCTACCGTTACCTCAGATCGGTTTGCAGTACCAGTTCTAGGTCGGCAACCGACCGTAAACCACTCGACCCTCCACCAACGTCGCCACAACTCGCGTTTCAGGACCGCGGAACACGCACTGTACGAACCTTTGCAGCGGGTCACCGGCTGCGTCGACCGGTGGTTCGAGCACTACGAGATCGGCCGCTTTGTCGACTGCGAGGTGGCCGGTCTGATGATTCACCGAAAGGGCCTCAGCGCCTGCGAGTGTGCCCCGATACAGAAGCTCGGCTGGTTGGACGTGGTCCAGATACGCGAAGTGACGTAAGACGTCGAGCGGGCTGAACAGAGGGCCGGCACCTACATCGGACCCGATGCCGATCGTTACGTCGGCGCGCTTTGCGCGTTGGAGCGGGAATGAGCCCGACCCCAGGAACGCGTTCGATGTCGGACAACAGGCGACCGCCGAACCCGAACTCGCCAACCTACCAAAAGCGTCATCGGTGCAGTGGATGGCATGTGCAAAGACCGACCGCTCGCCAACCAGCCCATGCTCTTCGTATACGGTCAAGTAGTCTGTGCTGTCGGGAAAGAGTCGGCCGACGATCTCGACCTCTTCCTGTTGTTCAGCCAAATGGGTTTGGACCCGCAGACTTGCGTGGCTCGCGGTCTGCCCCGCACGAGAGAGCAGCTCAGCCGATGACGTCGGCACGAAGCGTGGCGTGATCGCGGTGTGGAGTCGGCCTCCAGCCGCGCCCTCCCACCGCTCGGCTAGCTCGAGGCTGGCCTTGATACCGCGATCCGCGGGTTCGATGAGGTTCGGGGGAGCGTTCACGTCCATTAGCACCTTCCCCATGACGACCCTGAGGCCACTGTTGGCCGCGACCTCAAACGCTCGGTGTGTTGCTTCGAGGTGTACGGTCGCGAATACGCCGGCGGTCCCGATGCCATTGGCGGCCAAGGTGTGGAAAAACCGCTCGGCGACACGTTCGGCGTGTTCGGGGTCGGCGAACGCCGCCTCGGCTGGGAAAACGTGTCGCTCGAGCCACGCCATCAGCGGTAGGCCGTATCGCGCCCGGACGTCGATCTGTGGTAAATGAACGTGGGCATCGACGAACGCCGGAAGGATCAATGCGTCGCCGAGGGCGACGATCGGACCGGCGTTGTTTGGCGCATCGCGCCAATCACCGAGGGACGCGACTCGTCCACGGTCGTCGACTTGAACGAAACCGTCCTCATAGCTGTCGACCCGGTCGATGCTGTACGGCGAGAGAACGGCGCCTCGGAGGAGCATGCCGCGGCGCCCGCTCAACGCGGCTCCTCCTCGGACCGATGGGGTGGTTCAATGTCCTGCAGCGCGCTCAGCAGAGCCTTGGGGTCGACCGTCCCGATCAAACGTCCGTCCTCGACGACCAATACGAGCCCGCTCTCGATGCGTGCGATCTGGTTGATCATCTGATTCGCCGGTACATCCGGGGATAGGACTTGGTCGTCGGCGGCGGGCTGCGCGAGGTCGCGGGCCGGTCGTTCGGGGGCTTCCCGTGCTGCCTCCTCCAGCGCGTCTACCGTGGCCACACCGACAAGTGTCCTGTCTCGCTCCACAACTGCCAACTCCGATGTCGGTTCCATTTGGCTTGTCTGCGCCAGAGCCACCCGCACGTCGTGATCGGCTCGTATCGCCGGCACGCGCTCGGTTACCAGATCCCTCACCGTCACGCCTTCGACCGCGCCACGCAATCGGGACATGCGAACGCTGTGGTTTGCCGCTGACCAGAGGAACCACCCGATCAAGATCTCCCACAACCAGCTGAAGTTGCCGGTTGCGGCGATGAGAAGGAAGCCGATCCCCATGAGCAACCCCGCGATCACCTTTCCCGTGCGCGCGGCGCCGATCGTCGCTCGTTCGTAATCATCGAAACGCCACCACAAGATGGCCCTCAGGATTCGGCCACCGTCGAGCGGGAAACCGGGCACCATGTTGAACACCGCCAGCGCAACGTTGATCAGTCCGAGCCATGACAGGCCGGTTCTGAGTGTTTCGGGTGCCCCGGCCGGTAGGGATTGCGCAATCGCCAGCAACATCAGCCCGAGGCCCGTCGAGAGAAGCGGCCCCGCGGCGGCGATCAGCAGATCGGAGAGAGCGTCACGCGGCTCGCCCTTGAGCTTTGCCACTCCGCCAAAGATAAATAGCATGATTTCATCGACTTCGACCCGCCGCGTCCGAGCAACGAGCGCGTGTGACAACTCGTGAAGCAAAACCGACGCGAATAGGGCGCCCGCCAGGATGATCGCCAATACCCAGCGACCGGCGGGGGTTGACTCGGGAATCGCTGTTACCAGCCAACCGGTCGCGAGGAAATACGTGACCAATGCAAAGATCACGAACCAGCTCGGGTCGATGGTAAGTCGAATGCCGGCGATTCGGGCCAGGCGGATCAGGTGTGCTCCGGTTCTTCGGCTTGTGTATAACCGTGTTTGACAGCGAACTCCCAGAGAGCGTCCTGCAACAGGCGCCGACCGCGGTAGAGACGGCTCATGACCGTTCCGATCGGAATGCCGAGGGCATCGGCAACCTCTTGGTACGAGAGCCCCTGGATGTCGCGCAGAACGATCGCATCGCGAAATATGTCAGGCAGTCCATCGATCGCCGACTTGACCTCGTCAACCATGAATTCCGAGAGAAACTCGTGCACCAAATGACGATCGGTGAGCGCCTCGATCGATTCGCCAGCGCCAGTTTCACCGTCGAGTTGGTCCTGAACATTGATCGGTGCCTCGTCCTCGAACTCAACCGATTGTGGTGCACGCTGGGAGCTTCGGTACCGATCGATGAACGTGTTCGTCAAGATTCGGAAAAGCCAAGCCTTGCAGGAACCATCGTCGCGGTACCGATGCAGGTTCCGGATCGCCTTGAGGAAAGTCTCCTGTACCAGGTCTTCTGCGTCCTGACGGTTCCTCGTCATTCTCAGAGCCGCCCCGTAGAGGGCGTCGAGGTGTCTCAGACATTCCTCACGCAAGGCCTGTTGTTGGCGGGAAGTCGGCCGGTTTTCTTGGGCCATCAACCGAAGCTACGAGTGGGGTTCGGGCTTTGCCAACGTTTGCGGCAAGTCTAGATTCGGCACGTGTGAATTCACCTTCCCAACGCGCCATCGTCGTCCGCGGCGCGCGCCAGAACAACCTGCGTGGTATCGACGTCGAGTTTCCGAGATCACGGTTCTCCGTGATCACCGGTGTCTCAGGATCGGGGAAATCGTCGCTGGCGTTCGACACCGTTTACTCCGAGGGACAGCGTCGATACGTGGCGTCGCTTTCCACCTACGCGCAACAGTTTATCGACAAACTGCCACGACCCGATGTCGATTC
>JBDHIC010000163.1:0-4348 GCA_039589035.1 Gemmatimonadota bacterium
AAAATGGTGCGCCCTGGAGGAGTCGAACCCCCAACCTCCAGATCCGTAGTCTGGCGCTCTATCCAGTTGAGCTAAGGGCGCACCCGGCAGGTGACGCAAATATACCCGATTCTCACGCTTCCGGATCGGGCCAACCGCTATGGAGATGGCGCTTGATGCGACGAATCGTGCGCTGGAGCTCACCCGACTGCCGCCCCAGCCGGAAGAGGAAGCCGAACAGAACCGCCCACAAGACGGCGTAGATCGCAGCGAATACCGGTTCACTCATCTCGATATCACTTCAGTTGTGAGGATGGAAACCATTGATACACCATCATATACACCAGCACCCCAGTAGCCGAGACATAAAGCCAAACCGGCACCGTCCAGCGCGCCAATCTCACGTGCGCCGCGAACCGTCCGCGAACCGCCCGTGCGGCGGTAATCAAAGCCATCGGAACGATCGCTGCCGCCAACGGAATGTGCGTCACCAGGATCGCATAGTATACCCATCGCGGCCACCCCTGGACGGTAAACGCCACCGATCCAACGCTCAAATGGTAAGTGGTATAGGAAGCCAGGAACAGTGTCGACACGATCAGCGCACTAACCATGCATGTCCGGTGCACGCCGATCCATCGCCGGCGAATCGACACGTAACCGGCCGCAACGAGCACCGCTGCGGTGGCGTTGAGCGTGGCGTTGATGAGCGGCAGCTGGTGAGCGTCGATCATCGTCGCATGGAGCGTGTCGCGATCGCGAACATCACAACAGCGAACGCGATCGTTAACACCCAGGCAAGACCGGGTCCGACCCACTCCGCCGTAGAGGTCCCGTAGAGCGCGTTCCGAAAGGAGACCAAGCCGTATGCGACCGGGTTCAACCTCATGATCGTCTGAAGCCAGCCAACCGCCCCCGCGATCGGAAAAAGCGCGCCGGAAAGAAACCACATCGGCATGAGGATCAAGTTGACGATGCCATGAAACCCGTGGATCGACTCCATGCGCCACGCGAGTACGAACCCAAGCGAAGTGAGCGCGAACGCCAGGCAGAAGAGCGCTGCCAGGGCGAGTGCCAAACCGCCGACCGTGATGGGAATACCGACGACCAGAGCCAACGGCAGGACCAGAGCGCCCTGAAACAGCGCTACGGTCGAGCCACCGAGCACCTTTCCCAACACGATCGCTACGCGCGACACCGGGGCGACCAGGACTCCCTGCAGAAAGCCCGCTCGCCGATCCTCGATCAGCGAGAACGTGCTCACGATCGCGGTCAGTAGGACCACAAAGATGACCGTTCCGGGGAACAGGTACTCCACCGCACCGACATCGATCGGCATCCCGGCTGGAGCAAACGATCCACGGAGACCAAAACCGATCAACGTCCAGAACACCAGCGCGGTCGCGATCGTGCTCAGCGCCCGGGAGCGGTCGCGAGTGAAGCGGGCACACTCCCGCCACCACAGAGTCGTCGTCGGCAGAACGAGACTAGTCATCGTCACTGTCCACGAATTGACGCCCGGTGCGGTGCACGAACACATCCTCGAGGGTCGGCTTACCGACGGTAATCGACCGGATGCGCCCGGGGAACGCTTCGGCGAGCCGGGGCACGAATGATGGTCCGTCGGGGCGCTCGATCCTTACCCGACCGTCGACGATGGTCGCTGCAGCTTTGAATCGTTCGGTGACGGTTGTCGCAAGCCAGCCAGCGTCATCCGTCTCCAGCGTGATCACGTCGCCATGGATTTCGGCGCGCAGTTGAGCGGGAGCGCCCAACGCGACCAGCCGTCCGCGGTCCACGATCGCTATGCGGTCACAACCCTCGGCCTCCTCCATCAAGTGCGTAGCGACGACCACCGTCACATCGTGCGTAGATCTCAGCCTTCTCAAGTGATCCCAAAACTCGCGTCTTCCACCCGGATCGAGCCCCACTGTCGGCTCGTCGAGAAGCAACACCGACGGCTGATGGAGCAATCCCTTGGCCAACTCGACGCGTCGCTTCAAACCACCGGACAGGATCCGAACGAGATCCTCGGATCGATCGGCAACGCCGACCAGTGAAAGCTCCCGGTCGATGCGCTCGCGTAGCAGCCGACCGGTGAGACCATGCAGGTGACCCTGATGGCGGAGGTTCTCGCGCGGTGTCAACTGCTCGTCGAGGCTCGGATGTTGAAACACGACCCCGATTTGACGGCGAGCATTGGCCGGATCGACGACCACGTCGACATCGTTCACGCGCGCTTCGCCGGTCGATGGACGGAGGAGCGTCGACAACACTCTGAGCAGTGTCGTTTTGCCACCGCCGTTTGGCCCGACGAGACCAAAGAGCTCACCCCGCTCGATGCTGAGCGATATGTCGGCGATCGCGATTTTGGAGCCAAAGCGATGTCCGAGACGCTCGACCTCGACCGCTGGGGGTGATGACTCGGCGCTCATGGTCCGCTCGCCCGATCGACGAGCAGAAGCACCAGCAGAATCGGCAGATACGTGACTGAAGCCAACAAGAGCCGTCGCGCCGAGGCCCGCCCACGGTTGACCGTCATCGCCAAGCCAAAACCGAGAAAGACGAGGCCAGCCACAAGCGCGCCAAAGAAATAGACCGACCCGGCCAGCCCCAACACCGTCGGGATCAGGCTCACCGGAAGCAGAGCCAGCGAGTACAGCACCACCTGACGGCCGGTCGAACCGCCGTCGGGGTCAACCACCGGTAACATCGGCAGCCGCGCCCGGGCGTAGTCGTCGCGGTACATCCACGCGATCGCCAAGAAATGCGGAAACTGCCACAAGTAGAGAATGCCGAACAGCGCCCACGCGGCGACGTCGATCCTGCCGGTGACCGCCGTCCACCCCATCACGGGTGGGATCGCGCCGGGTACCGCCCCGACGAGCGTGTTGAGTGGCGTGCGTGTCTTGAGCGGCGTGTACACCGTCAGGTAGAGCAGGCTGGACGCCAACGCAAGCAAACCGGTCAGCGGGTTGATCCTCACGACGAGCCAGATCACGCCAACGACTGACAACACCACACCGACCGCCAAGCCGCGGCTGAGTGTCATGCGACCGGCCGGGAGCGGGCGGGATTCGGTGCGCCGCATCCGGGCGTCAATCTCGTGCTCGAGGTACTGGTTCAACGCAGCCGAGCCTCCCGTGGCAAGAGCCACCCCGACGAGCAGCACCACTAGGCGGCCCAGATCGACGCTCTGCGACGACGCCAGCACAAACCCCACCGTAGTGGTTACGAGGACGAGCCCGGTTATACGTGCCTTGGTGAGGATCAGATAGTCGTTCACGCGCGACCGGTTCGCATCGCCAATACCACCGCAGTACCCCACAGCAATGCCCCGACTCCGAGGTGGGCGGTGGCCACACCGGCCGCCTTGAACGAGAGGATAGTCCAGCCGCCGAGTGCAATCTGGGCGCAGACGAGCGCCAGCATGACGATCGTTGGACGAGCCAGGCACCGCTTGACGGGTTCCAACCGGAAGATCCGCAGAGCGGTCAAGCCTACTGCCGCCGCCACCACCAGCGCCCCAACGCGGTGCGCGAAGTGGAGCGCTACGGGTCCGGAGTCGAGCGGCGGTACGAGTTGACCGTAGGCGAGCGGGAAATCGGGGATCGCGAGACCGGCACCGGTGTGACGCACCGCAGCGCCGAGGGCGATCTGGACCAGGACGATAACCGCAGTGATCGATGCCAGCACTGGTACAACGCGTTCGATCGTCCGATCCTCCGTTCGAGCACGTTGCCATTCGACCGAGCACGCCACAGCGATCGCTACCGTGATCGCAAACACCAGCTCAGCCAGGACGGCGTGACCGATCGATACCAAGTCGGGAAGTCGCAGCAGCACCGTCAGCCCACCCAGGAGACCCTGCAGGACGACCCCTACCAAGGCCATCCACCCTAGCAGTTTCACCCATCGGCGCGGCTCGGACCGCCACAGCCAGACCGCCTCGATCACGATCAATAGCCCGACGAACGTCGCCACCATCCGATGGCCGTGCTCGTACAGAACCCCTCCCCGCATCGGGGGCATCACGCGGCCGAAGCTGAGCGGCCAATCGGGCACCGCGAGACCCGAACCGGTGCTCGTCACCATCCCGCCAGCTAGCAGCAGCACAAACGTGGCGGCGGCCACGAACTTCGTATAGCGACGCAGTTGAACCGTTGACATGGACCCGAATCTAGCCTCGGCCATCACTCCAGCCGAACCGGTTGACCGATCTCAGTGGTGGTGTGGCTCGGTCAGCTCGGCCAGTTTCTCGGTCTCGGGGTCGGCCGGGAGACCTGCGGCGATCGCGATACTCGGGATGGCACGGAAAAACGTCATCGTGGTCAGCATGAATGCGCCCAGCACGCCCGCAGCAACCGCC
>JBDHIC010000164.1:0-6266 GCA_039589035.1 Gemmatimonadota bacterium
ATCGCTGGCCGTGCCGGTGCCACCGACCGGTACCGTAACGGTTTGCGGATCGTTGCCGGTCGTCAGCGTCGACCCGGCTGGATCTGTGACGTCCGCATCGACGTCGCCGGCCGGGATGGTGGAGCTGTAATCACCATTAGCATCGGTCGTAACTGTGACTGGTGCGCCGCCACCCGCCGGCGTCAACGTGACATCGACACCCGCCAAGTCGGGCTCGCCCGCACCCTGTGCACCGTCACCGTCGACATCCTCAAAGACGTGACCGTTGATCGTGCCCTGGAACTGGAACCCGACGTCCGTCGCGGTGCCGGTGCCACCCACCGGTACGGTGACCGTCTGTGGATCATTGCCGGTCGTGAGTGTTCCACCGACCGGATCCGTCACATCGGCTTCGACGTCGCCGGCCGGGATGCTGCTCGAGTAGTCGCCGTTTGCGTCGGTCGTAACCGTAACCGGGGCGCCGCCGCCGGCTGGCGTCAACGTGACATCGACACCTGCCAGATCGGGCTCGCCCGGATCCTGAACACCATCACCGTCCACGTCGTCGAACACGTGACCGGTGATCGTACCCTGGAACTGGAACCCGACATCGGTTGCCGTGCCCGTACCGCCGACCGGTACGGTGACCGTCTGCGGATCGTTGGCCGTCGTCAGTACACCACCGGCCGGATCCGTCACGTCAACATCGACATCGCCGGCTGGAACCGTGGACGAGTAGTTGCCGCTCGCATCGGTTGTAACCGTGATCGGTGCTCCGCCACCCGCTGGTGTCAACGTCACATCGACACCCGCCAGGTCAGGCTCGGTGCCCGTACCACCTATCGCGACCGTAACCGTCTGCGGATCGTTGCCGGTCGTGAGCGTTGAGCTCGCCGGGTCGGTGACATCCGCGTCGATATCGCCCGCCGGGACTGTCGACGAGTAGTTACCGCCGGCATCAGTCGTAACCGTGATCGGTGCGCCACCACCTGCCGGTGTGAGCGTAACGTCGATACCCGCCAGGTCTGGTTCACCCGGATCCTGAACGCCATCACCATCCACGTCGTCGAAGACGTGGCCGGTGATCGTGCCCTGGAATTGGAACCCGACATCCGTCGCCGTGCCCGTGCCACCCACCGGTACGGTGACCGTTTGCGGGTCGTTGGCTGTGGTGAGCACACCGCCGGCCGGATCTGTCACGTCGACATCGACGTCGCCGGCTGGAACCGTGGACGAGTAGTTGCCGCTCGCATCGGTTGTAACCGTGATCGGTGCTCCGCCACCCGCTGGTGTCAACGTCACATCGACACCCGCCAGGTCAGGCTCGATCCACGTCATCGAAGACGTGGCCCGTGATCGTACCCTGGAACTGGAACCCGACATCGGTTGTAGCGACCGTGCCACCCGCCGGGACGGTCACTGTCTGCGGATCGTTGCCAGTCGTTAGTGTCGAGCCCACCGGATCGGTGACGTCGCCGTCAACGTCGCCTGCCGGGATGCTGGAGCTGTAGTCGCCGTTGGCGTCCGTCGTGACCGTGACCGGTGCGCCACCGCCTGCTGGTGTCAATGTGACATCGACACCCGCCAGGTCAGTTTCGCCCGCACCTTGGATACCATCACCATCCACGTCATCGAACACGTGGCCCGTGATCGTGCCTTGGAACTGGAACCCAACGTCGCCGGCCGTGCCGGTGCCACCCGTTGGCACCGTAACCGTCTGCGGATCGTTGCCGGTCGTCAGTGTCGAGCTCACCGGATCGGTGACATCCGCGTCGACATCGCCGGCCGGAACCGTCGACGAGTAGTTGCCGCTCGCATCGGTTGTGACCGTGATCGGCACACCACCGCCCGCCGGTGTCAGCGTAACATCGACACCCGCGAGATCGGACTCGCCCGCACCTTGGACACCGTCACCATCCACGTCTTCAAAGACGTGCCCGGTGATCGTACCCTGGAACTGGAACCCGACATCGGTAGCAGTGCCCGTGCCACCCACCGGGACGGTGACTGTCTGCGGATCGTTACCAGTTGTCAGTGTTGAACCAGCTGGATCCGTGACATCGGCGTCGACATCGCCGGCCGGTACACCAGACGAGTAGTCACCATTGGCATCCGTCGTGATCGTTACCGGTGCACCGCCACCCGCTGGTGTCAGCGTCACATCGACACCGGCGAGGTCAGGCTCGCCCGCACCCTGTGCGCCGTCACCATCCACGTCCTCGAAGACGTGACCGGTGATCGTACCCTGGAACTGGAACCCGACGTCGGTCGCCGTCCCCGTACCGCCCACCGGTACCGTAACCGTCTGCGGGTCGTTGCCCGTAGTCAGCGTCGAACCCGCCGGATCCGTGACATCCGCGTCAACATCGCCGGCTGGGACCGGCGAGGAATAATTGCCGCTGGCGTCGGTTGTAACCGTGATCGGCGCACCACCGCCCGCTGGCGTCAACGTGACATCGACACCCGCGAGATCTGGCTCGCCCGCACCCTGAGCACCATCACCATCAACGTCCTCGAAGACGTGGCCGGTGATCGTGCCCTGGAACTGGAACCCAACGTCCGTGGTCGTGCCGGTACCGCCCACCGGTACGGTGACCGTTTGTGGATCATTGCCAGTCGTTAGTGTCGAGCCCACCGGATCGGTGACGTCGGCGTCAACGTCGCCTGCCGGGATGCTGGAGCTGTAGTCGCCGTTGGCGTCCGTCGTGACCGTGACCGGTGCGCCACCGCCCGCGGGTGTCAATGTGACATCGACACCCGCCAGGTCAGGCTCACCCGCACCTTGGACACCATCACCATCAACGTCCTCGAAGACGTGGCCGGTGATCGTGCCTTGGAACTGGAACCCAACGTCGCCGGCCGTGCCCGTGCCGCCGACCGGTACCGTCACGGTCTGCGGATCGTTGCCTGTCGTAAGCGTGCTGCCTGCCGGATCAGTGACATCGGCGTCAACATCGCCGGCCGGAACCGTCGACGAGTAGTTGCCGCCCGCATCGGTCGTGACTGTGATCGGCGCACCACCGCCTGCTGGCGTCAACGTGACATCGACACCCGCGAGATCTGGCTCGCCCGCACCCTGTGCACCGTCACCATCCACGTCATCGAAGACGTGGCCGGTGATCGTACCCTGGAACTGGAACCCGACATCGGCAGCAGTGCCCGTACCGCCTACCGGTACGGTGACAGTCTGTGGATCGTTGGCCGTAGTCAGCGTGCCGCCGGCGGGGTCGGTGACATCGGCATCGACATCGCCCGCCGGAATAGTGGAGCTGTAGTCACCGTTGACGTCGGTCGTCACTGTAACCGGCGCGCCGCCACCCGCTGGCGTCAGCGTAACATCGATACCCGCGAGGTCAGGCTCGCCCGCACCTTGGGCACCGTCACCATCCACGTCATCGAAGACGTGACCGATGATGGTACCCTGGAACTGGAACCCAACGTCGCCGGCCGTGCCTGTGCCGCCGACCGGTACGGTCACGGTCTGCGGATCGTTGCCGGTCGTCAGCGTGCTGCCTACCGGATCGGTGACATCCGCGTCGACATCGCCGACCGGGACTGTAGACGAGTAGTTGCCGCCAGCATCGGTCGTGACTGTGATCGGTGCGCCGCCGCCTGCCGGCGTCAGCGTAACATCGACACCCGCCAGGTCGGGCTCGCCGACATCCTGGGTACCGTCACCGTCGACGTCCTCAAAGACGTGCCCGGTGATGGTGCCCTGGAACTGGAACCCGACATCTGTTGTGCCGACCGTGCCGCCCGCCGGGACGGTCACTGTCTGCGGATCGTTACCCGTCGTGAGCATCGAGCTGGCCGGATCGGTCACGTTGGCCGTGACATCACCGGCGGGTACACCGGCCGAGTAGTTGCCGCTCGCATCAGTGGTAACGGTCAACGGGCTGCCGTTTACCGGGTTGAGCACCACATCGACACCCGCCAGGTCGGCCTCGCCCGGATCCTGGACACCATCACCGTCGACGTCCTCGAACAGGTGCCCGGTGATCGTACCACTGAGCTGGAACCCGACGTCGGTCGCGGTTCCAGTACCACCCGCCGGAACCGTGACCGTCTGCGGATCGTTCGCGGTCGTGAGCGTCGAGCTGGCGGGGTCGACGACGTCAGCGTCAACATCGCCCGCCGGAACACTCGCCGAGTAATCGCCGTTGGCGTCCGTCGTCACCGTCAGCGGGCTGCCGTTCGCAGGCGTCAAGTCGACATCGACACCGGCCAGATCGGGTTCACCTACATCCTGGACTCCATTGCCATCGGTGTCGTTGAACACGTGACCGGTGATCGTACCGCTGAACTGGAACCCAACATCGGTGGCGGTCCCCGTGCCGTTCGCCGGGACGGTAACCGTTTGCGGATCATTACCGGTCGTAAGCGTCGAGCTGGCCGGGTCGACGACATCGGCGTCGACATCGCCGACCGGCACGCTAGCCGAGTAGTCGCCGTTGGCATCCGTCGTCACCGTCAGCGGGCTGCCGTTCACAGGCGTCAGGTCTACATCCACACCGGCCAGATCGGGCTCACCTACATCCTGGACGCCATTGCCGTCGGTATCGTCAAACACGTGACCGGTGACCGTGCCACTGAACTGGAATCCGACATCGGTGGCGGTTCCGCTGCCACCCACCGGTACAGTCACAGTCTGCGGATCGTTGCCGGTCGTTAGGGTCGAGCTGGCCAGATCCATCACGTTGGCGTCCACGTCACCGGCCGGAACTCCAGCCGAGTAGTCGCCGTTTGCATCGGTAATGACCGTAAACGGACTGCCGTTCGTCGGGTTAAGCACCACATCGACGCCGGC
Organism: Gemmatimonadota bacterium; assembly: GCA_039589035.1. Taxonomy (GTDB): domain Bacteria; phylum Gemmatimonadota; class Gemmatimonadetes; order JACCXV01; family JAHWKZ01; genus CAMYLR01. The sequence goes on from JBDHIC010000164.1 coordinate 4,787, forward strand.
CAGATCGGGCTCACCCGGATCCTGAATACCGTCGCCATCGGTGTCATCGAAGACATGGCCAACAACCGTACCGCTGAACTGGAACCCGACATCGCCTGCCGTACCCGTGCCACCTACCGGGACAGTGACCGTCTGTGGGTCATTGCCGGTCGTCAGCGTCGAGCTGGCCGGGTCGGTGACGTCGGCATCGACATCACCCGACGGCACCGTCGACGAGTAGTCGCCGTTGATATCGGTGGTGACGGTAACGGGTGCGCCGCCGCCAGCTGGTGTCAGCGTGACATCGACACCGGCGAGATCGGGCTCACCTACGTCTTGGATCCCGTCACCATCTATATCCTCAAAGACGTGACCGGTGATGGTGCCCCGGAACTGGAACCCAACGTCAGTCGCAGTGCCGGTGCCACCCACGGGGACGGTGACGGTCTGGGGATCGTTGGCCGTCGTCAGGATCGAACTGGCCGGATCGGTGACATCGACGTCTACATCGCCGGCCGGAACGCCGGAGCTGTAATCACCGTTGGCGTCCGTTGTGACGGTGATGGGCGCGGCGCCGCCGGCCGGGGTCAGCGTGACGTCGACACCTGCCAAGTCCGGCTCACCCACATCCTGAGTGCCATCGCCGTCCACGTCGTCAAAGACGTGACCGGTGATGGTACCCTGGAACTGGAACCCGACGTCGCCCGCGGTACCCGTGCCACCCGTCGGCCGTTGCCGGTGGTTAGCGTCGAACTCGCGGGATCGGTTACATCGGCGTCCACATCACCGGACGGAATGCCGGAGCTGTAATCACCGTTGACGTCCGTCGTGACCGTAATCGGTGCGCCACCGCCGGCCGGCGTCAGCGTGACATCGACACCCGCAAGGTCAGGCTCACCTACATCCTGGATACCGTCGCCATCAACATCCTCGAACACATAACCGGTAATCGTGCCCTGGAATTGGAACCCGACGTCGCTAGCTGTACCCGTGCCACCGGTCGGGACGGTCACCGTCTGCGGATCATTACCGGTGGTCAGCGTCGAGTTCGCCGGATCCGTCACATCGGCGTCGACATCACCGGACGGTACGCTGGAACTGTAATCGCCGTTGACATCGGTGGTGACCGTGATCGGCGCTCCGCCACCCGCCGGCGTCAACGTGACATCGACACCCGCGAGATCGGGCTCACCCACATCCTGAGTGCCATCGCCGTCCACGTCGTCAAAGACGTGACCGGTGATGGTACCCTGGAACTGGAACCCGACGTCGCCCGCGGTACCCGTGCCACCCGTCGGCACCCGTCGGCACCGTGACCGTCTGCGGATCGTTGCCCGTCGTCAGCGTCGAGTTCGCCGGATCGGTCACGTCCGCGTCGACATCGCCAGACGGAACGCCGGAACTGTAATCGCCATTGACATCGGTGGTAACGGTGATCGGCGCGCCACCACCGGCCGGGGTCAGCGTGACGTCGACACCTGCCAAGTCCGGCTCACCTACA
>JBDHIC010000165.1:0-4287 GCA_039589035.1 Gemmatimonadota bacterium
CTCGAGCACCAGTACTGGGTTCTTCCCGCCCATCTCGCACTGCACCTTCTTCAAGCGATGTGCTCCGTCGACGTACAACCCGGCGCCGATCTCGTTGGAGCCGGTAAACGAGAGAGCCTTGACGCGTGGGTCCTCGACGATCGTCTGCCCGACCTTCGAGCCGCTGCCGTAGATCAGGTTTACGACACCTTTCGGGACGCCGGCTTCGACGAACATCCCGACGACCAGTTCCGCCGTCTCAGGCGTCAACGAGGCAGGCTTGAACACGACCGTGTTCCCCGCCACCAACGCCGGGGCAATCTTCCAGCCCGGGATCGCCACCGGGAAGTTCCACGGCGTGATCGCGCCCACGACGCCGATCGGTTCACGTACCGTATAGGCAAACGTGTTGGCCAGCTCGGACGGCATCGTATCGCCATCGAGTCGCATCCCCTCACCGGCCATGAACTCGAGGATGTTGAGCGTCTTCTGAACCTCGCCCTTGGCTTCGGGCAGGATCTTGCCCTCTTCGCGAGTCAGCGAACGGGCCAACTCATCGGTGCGCTCGGTCATCAAACGATGGACGCGCGAGATCAATCGACCCCGCTCGGGCGCGGGTGTAGCTCGCCACTCCGGCAACGCGCGCTCAGCGGCGGCGATCGCCGCTTCGGCCTCGCCCTTCGACGATAACGGCAGCTCGCCGATGACATCATTGGTATTGGCGGGGTTGATGTTGGGGGCCCAGTTGCCAGTTTCGGTCTCTTGCCACTCGCCGTCGATGTAGTTCCGATAGCGACGTCTCGTGCTCACGATGACTCCGACTCTCCAGCTTCGAAGTTGGCGACGTTTCGGAACCGCCACGAAACCAATAACAGGCTCAACACGAGCAACACGTTGAGATACACGACCGTCTCAAACGCTTGCCATTCGAGGAGGAGCATCAGGAACATGGAAAACGTCTGCAGCAGCGCCGCCGACAGGAAGACGTATGACATTCCCCTGGGCTCGAGACGTACCGCCAGCATGCCGATCAACATCACCGCCAGGATTGCGTACAGCATCCAAGCGGTTACGCGATCGGCGATCGGTAGCGGCGGCTCGAACTCACCGAGTAGATAGAAGTACAACGCGAAAACGGGAATCGTCAGCAGGAGTGCGCCGGTACGGGGGCTCAAGCGGTCTCCTTACTACCCGATAGCCGCGAAACTGTCGTCGAGAATCTCGACCGCCCGATCGACATCGTCAGCGCCGATGTTGAGACACGGCGCGACGCGGACGACGTTGCCGTAGAGCCCACCCCTGCCGATCAGGAGGCGGCGCTTCTTCGTTTCTTCCATAAGCTGCAGGCTTTCCGCGACCGCCGGCTCCTTGGTCTGACGATCGGTGACCATCTCGATCCCCTGCATGAGTCCCATTCCGCGCACATCACCGATCAAGCCGTGCTTCTCCTGGAGCTTCTCCAAGCCGTTTCGCAGGCGCTGACCTTGGGTTTCCGCGTTTTCGACCAGGTTGTCCTCTTCAATCACCTGAATCGTCGCGCGAGACGCAGCGCACGCGACCGGGTTGCCGCCAAAGGTCGACAGCGTCAGGCCCTCCCACTTGGCGGCGATGTCGGGCGTCGTCACCGTCACCCCCATCGGCATCCCGTTAGCGACCCCCTTGGCCATCGTCATGACATCCGGCGTGACGCCATACTGTTCGATCCCCCAGAGCTTGGTGCCGGTTCGGCCCCAACCGGTCTGGACCTCGTCGGCGATCAGCAGCCCTTCGTGGCGGCGCACGATCTCGGCCGCGATCTGGAAGTACTCCGCGGGTGGCGTGATAAAGCCTCCCACGCCCATGATCGGCTCAGCGATCATGCACGCGACCCGCCCCGGCGTCGTGGTCTTGATCAGCTCTTCCAGATCCTCGGCGCACGCCACCCCGCACGACGGGTACTCGAGCTTAAGCGGACAGCGATAGCAGTAGGGAGCCAGCGCGTGCTTGATGCCGGAGATGTAGTCGACGCTGCGCCAGGGCGCGTGTGCGGTCAGCGTTACCGCCAACATCGAGCGCCCCGCATAGGCGTGGCGCAACGCGATCACGGCTTGGTTACCAGTCGCCGCCTTGGCCAGCATGATCGCTGTCTCGTCGGCCTCGGTGCCGCTGTTCGTGAAGAACGTCTTGGACAGATCCCCGGGAGTGAGCGAAGCGATCTTCTCCGCCAGCTCGACGATCGGCCCAGTCGGGTAGAGGGTCGACGTATGGACAAGCGTCTCTGCCTGCTGTTGGATCGCCTGCGTCACGGTAGGGTGACAGTGGCCAACGGGGACGGTCAAGATCCCGCCAAAGAAATCGAGGTACTCGTTACCGTCGTAATCGTACAAGTGCTGGCCGCGCCCACGGGCCAGCGGCAACGGCGTTTCGTAATACCGTATGACTGCATCCCATAGATACCGATCGTGACCAGCATTGATCTCGGCTGCGCGGTTAGCGGTCGCGATCGATCCGCCGTTGCTCGAATCCGTCATCTCAGCTCGCTTTCGTCGATGATCGTCACAGCAGCGCGGCGATCTCGTCGTACGTTTCAGGTCGCCGATCACGGAAGAACTGCCACGTCTGACGAACTTCCTCGATCAGGTCGAGGTCGAGGTCAGCGACGACCACTGCGTCACGGTCGCGAGGTGCCTGGGCGACGATCTCCCCGCGCGGGTCGGCGAAGTACGATTTGCCATAGAACTCGCCGATGTCCCAAGGGTGCTCGTGCCCGACTCGGTTGATCGCGCCAATGAAGTACCCGTTGGCGACCGCGTGAGCCGGCTGCTCGAGCTCCCACAAGTACTCCGAAAGCCCGGCCACCGTAGCTGATGGGTTGAAGACGATCTCCGCACCGTTCAGCCCCAGGATTCGCGCGCCCTCGGGGAAGTGACGATCGTAGCAGATGTACACCCCGACGTTTCCGAACGCCGTCTCGAACACCGGGTATCCGAGGTTGCCGGGTTTGAAGAAGAACTTTTCCCAGAAGCCTGGCGCACAGTGCGGAATGTGATGCTTGCGGTACTTGCCGAGATACGATCCGTCGGCGTCAAAGACCGCAGCGGTGTTGTAGTAGACCCCGGTGATCTCCTCCTCGTACACCGGGAGCACGAGAACCAGGCCATGCTCTCGTGCCACGTCCGCGAACTGTCGACAAGTGGGCCCGTCAGGAACGGACTCGGTGAGCTGGTACCACTTCGCGTTCTGGTCCGCGCAAAAGTACGGCCCGTAGAAGAGCTCCTGTAGACAGCACACCTGCGCGCCGCGTTCGGCGGCCTCAGCCAGCAGAACCACATGTTTGTCGATCATCGATTGTTTGATCTCGTCGATCGGCCGGCTGGCGTCTCCGTCGGGGATCGCCGCCTGGATCAGACCACCTTTGACCACTCTCGCCATGATGCCTCCATGCGGGATATCGTGCCCGTTCTCTGCCTTTAATCATAGCTGACGCTTGGTCGCCGTGCGACCAACGGCCTTGGCGGCGGGCACGCTGAATGCAGAATACGTCCGGCGCTTCCGGGCCGAGGCACCATATTGTCTCAGCTTCTCGGTTCGAAAGGAGGACCTGTCCCGGTGAACGCAATTCAGCGAAAGCGTGTTCGGACAGTCGTCACCTTCGCGGTGGTCGGGGCGTTGGGCGGTTCCGTTCTGGGTCTCATCATTGGCCAGATCGACCAACGGATCCTGCTCTGGAGCGGCGTTCGGGGGCTCTCAGTCGGCGTCCTGATCGGTGTCGCGGTAGGCGTGGGCGAGGAGTTTCTGCTCCCCCGCTGGAGCCGCAGGTTCAGGTTCTTCACGCTGAACACTCTCCGCGTGCTGATGTACAGCGCGGTGATGCTCCTCGCTCTGGTGCTGGTCAACGGCATCGCTATCGCCATTGGTTCGCGAGTCGGGTTTATAGAAGGTGCCCGGCGGTATCTCTTCGACGATCCTCTCACCCGCGATTTCCTGACGAGCCTCGTCACCGTGGTCGTACTGACGAGCGTGCTGGAGATCCGCACCTTTCACAGCCGCGGGGAGATGTGGCGGTTTCATGGGAGACGGAGTGATCGTGACCTAGCGCCGGGATCGCGGCTTGAAGGATGCTGCCTGCATACGGTGTTTTTTCGAGATGGTGGGGATGCTCGAGGCGCGGGCGGACAAGTACATGGAGTGGTACGGAGTAGTGCCGCGATTGCGGCGGGGGAGTCCACGGTGGTGACGTGATTACCACATGGGTCGGCGAGGCCAAGAAAGAGTTGACGTTCCACGGTGACGCACTCAACGCTGCGTCTCGGATCGAGGCGTTGTGCA
>JBDHIC010000166.1:0-6886 GCA_039589035.1 Gemmatimonadota bacterium
CGCGATCAGTGGCACCATCGCCACCCCGGCGACGGGGTCCGCCCACCACCAACCAAGCGCGGCGTTGAGACCCAGACCCAGCAGAAGGATCGCCGAGAGGACCATGCAGATGTCGGTTTGGATCGAATCGGCGTGAAGGGCGCGGCTGTCTAGCGCTGCTGCTACTCGCCGCTTCGCGCGGGCTAGGATCGGCATGACGATGAGCGAAACGACTGCGATCACGATCCCGCCGAGACTGGCCCCTGGCGGTTCCCGCTCGGCCAGTGCGGAGATCGACTCGAACGCGATGTAGACGGCGAGAACCACGAACGACAACCCGACTAGGCGCAGCGCGATCGCTTCCGCGTGCTCTGCGGATTCCATATCGCGCCGCGTCTGGAGCCGCCACAGAAGCACCAGCCCCGACGACATCTCGATCAAGCTGTCGATTCCGAAGCCGATCAGCGCGATGCTCCCGGCGAGCAGCGCGAATACGATACTGACAACGCCCTCAGCGGAGTTCCACGCTACCGTGAAGAGTTCGAGTTGCCGTCCCCGATGCAGGAGCCGGGGTCGATTCTCCAATTCACCTTGCTGCGTGGTGCTCTGCTGACTCAAGCGTGGCCCCGCTTCCTGAGGCCTCGGTGTGATCGTGGTCTACTTGTATATCGTGACGCTTGTCCCGTCGCCGCCGTCCGGGTCGTGGTTGGCGTCGGCGTCATAGTTGACGCCGCCGAACTGCAGCGACGTGACGGTGAACGTCACGCTGGGTACCCCGTTCTTCATGCTCGGGCTGCCGACGGCGCAACGCCCGACGGACCAAGTGGTGCATTGGTCGTCCTGTTCGCTGGCACCGCCGCTCCAATCGCCGGTTACCAACGCACCGTCGATCGGGTTGTGGTTGTGGTCGTGCACGGTGATCGTCGCGTCCGCTCGCCATGTCGATCCACCGCGCACCTTGACACCGAGGAGATCCCCAACGTGCACTTCGGCGGATCCGTTATTGACGGTCACGACGACGGTGTCGTCGCCAGTCTTGCCACCAAAATCGGTCGCGACCGCGCGAACCGGAACCGACAAACCTTCGTGGATCGAGGTATCCCACTGGGCCGTGTAGCCGTTGATACCGCTGTTGTCGACGCCGATGCTGCTCCCGTTGACAAAGAACTCGACCTGAGCCACGCCGCCGTCATCGACAGCTGAGGCTTCAACGGTCGTGATGCCGTAGACAGTGGATCCGTCTGACGGGTTGGTGATGGTAACTGATGGCGAGCCATCTGGGGGTGGGCCGCTGTTGTCGATGGTGCAGGTGCCATCCCCGCCAAAGACGGCGGCGTTTAGGAACAGAAGCGGCTCATTCGAGCCCTGGGCGGCGTGGTCGTTGGTGTATCCGCAGGGGTCACCCTCGGGCTTGGCAGCGTTGATCAACGCCGTCTTGATCGCGTTCACGCCGGTGCCGTCGACGACTGGGGATATGCCGGGGTTGGCGTGCAGGTACAGCGCGACCGCTCCGGCGACGTGGGGTGAAGCCATCGAGGTCCCACTCAGCGTTCCGTATGCCCCGCCGGGAAAGGTGGAGACGATGCAAGCGCCCGGCGCGGCGATGTCGATCGTCGATCCATAGTTGCTGAAGTAGGCCGACGTGTCGTCGAAGTCAAAGAAACACGTGCTGGCGCCCGCACCACCGGCCTTGCCGTCGAAATCGGCGAGCGCACTCACGACGAGCGGCTCGGGCCAAGCCTGTTTGAGCGAGCCGTCGTTGCCGGCCGACATCGCCAACACGACGCCTTCGTTGATCATTGCGCAGGCGGCTTGGTGTAGCGCCCCGGAGGACGCGGAGCAAGGCTGGGCATCGCCCGGGAAGCCGATGCTCATATTGGCCGAGACGAAGTTGATCCCGCCGGACCGCCCGGCCTTGAAATCGGCTTTCTTGGAGGCGATCCAATCCATGCCCGCCACGCGCGCACTGGTTGAGCACAAGCCGCCGTTGTTGCAAACCCTGAACCCCCAGAGCCGGACGCCGGGCGCGACACCGACCACACCGAAACCGTTGTCCAACGCGCCGACCGTACCCGCGACGTGGGTTCCGTGACCGTGGTTGTCGCTCCAGTTTTGTTTGTTCCCGCGGTCGAAGTTCCTCCCGCCGGCGACGTTGAGATCCGGGTGGTTGGGATCGATGCCGGTGTCGAGGATCGCGACGTCGAACAGCACGTGAAGCCCCGTCTCATCCCCAAGGGCGGGAAACGCGAGATCTGCTTCAGTGCGATCGATCCCGGTTGGCAGGTCTTGAATATCGATCGCGTGTACTTCATCGAGCTCGACCGAGGCGACTCGCGGGTCATTGCGCAGAGCGTTCAAGCGTGCGGCGGGCACCTTGGCGGCGAAACCAAACAACGCGGTGCCATACGTGTGTTGGGGGACGAGTCCAAACTCTCGCGCGACATCCCCAGCTCGAGCGTGTTTCGCCGCACGCTCGGCCGGCGCGAACCCGCGATCGAGGACGACGATCACGTCGGTCGTTCCAGACAACGCGAGCTCGGTCTGGGATGGCGAAGTCGGAGCACGGGATTCGCTGCACGACGCGATCGAGACTGCGACCAACAGAACGAGGAGAAGACGTCTCATGGGGCCTCCCAATGGAAAGCGATGCGCTGGATAGAGGACAATGACCTTAACGCCATTCGCGGTCACGTTCCAGCAAAGGAGCGGATCAGACACGACTGGACTGGCCTTTTTGCGACTAAATGGCTAGCTTTGAAGCCTCTCCCGTCGTCCCTCTATAAAAAACGCGAGACACGAGGCACGCTTGACGACTCAGCTCAGGAACGTCGCGATCATCGCGCACGTCGATCACGGCAAGACGACCCTGGTCGACCACATGCTGCGGCAAGCGGGCACGATCCTGTCGAAGAACACGGCGGTTCGGTGGGGTGAGACCAAGATCAACATCGTCGACACCCCGGGGCATCGCGATTTCGGTGGCGAGGTCGAGCGTATACTCAGAATGGTCGATGGTGTGCTGCTCCTCGTTGATGCCGCCGAAGGGCCGATGCCCCAGACGCGATTTGTCACCCGAAAAGCGCTCGAGCTCGGGCTGACACCGGTGGTCGTCATCAACAAGGTGGACCGCCCGGATCAACGCGCGGAAAAAGTCCACGATGAAGTCTTGGAGCTCTTCCTCGAGCTCGACGCAACCGAATCCCAACTCGACGCCAAGTTCTTGTACGCGAGCGGTCGCGATGGATGGGCGAAGCTTGAGCTCGAGGGTCAAGCGGAGGGGTTAACGCTGCTGTTCGAGACGATCGTCGGGTCGGTTCCGCCGCCGAGCGGGGACGTCGACGGGCCGTTTCAGATGTTGACCTCGACGCTCGATTACTCGAGTTACGTGGGGCGGATCGCGATCGGGCGGATCGAGCGGGGATCGGTCACCGAAGGAGATGGCGTCGTTCTCCTTCCTCTCGGGGATCCGGGCGAGGTGCCTCAAAGCGAGGCCATTCCATCAAAAGTTCTCAAGATCTACGGCTTCGATGGTCTGAAGCGAGTCGAGGTATCGAGCGCCGGCACGGGGGACATCGTCGCGCTTGCTGGGCTCGAAGGGGTCGAGATCGGACAGACGATTACGGACCCGGACCACCGAGAACGATTGCTCGGCATCGCCGTCGAGCGGCCGACGCTGTCGGTCGACTTCCGCGTCAACGACTCGCCGTTCGCCGGGCGAGCGGGCAAGTACGTAACGACGCGCCAACTCCGAGAGCGGTTATTCCGTGAGCTCGAGCGAAACGTCGCGCTTCGCGTCGAGGATACGGACTCACCGGACACCTTCTCCGTCTCGGGCCGGGGCGAGCTTCACCTCACGATCCTGATGGAGACGATGCGGCGCGAGGGATACGAGTTCTCTGTGTCGCGCCCGCGGGTGATCCTCAGAGAAGGGCCGGACGGCGAAACGCTCGAACCTTACGAGAAGGCGGTGGTCGAAGTGCCGCAGGAGATGGTGGGCGTGGTTATGGAGAAGATGGGAGGCCGGCGGGCCGAGCTTCTCTCGATGCGGCCCACCGACCAGGGACCGGTTCGACTCGATTTCAAGCTCCCGGCTCGCGGGCTCTTCGGGTATCGGTCCGAGTTTTTGACGGACACGCGCGGAGAAGGGCAGCTGCACCACGGCTTTCTCGAGTACGGCCCGCAGGCCGGGCACCTCCAGAGCCGCCAACGGGGGGTCCTCGTGGCCGACCGATCGGGTTCGGCGGTCGCGTTCGCGCTGTTCAACTTACAGGAGCGCGCCGTGATGTTTGTCGCGCCTGGTGTCGAGGTCTACGGCGGGATGATCGTGGGAGAGCACGTTCGTCCGGGCGACCTCGACGTCAACGTGTCAAAGGGCAAGAAGCTCACCAACATGCGGGCCGCCGCGTCGGATGAGAATGTGAAGCTGGAGACACCGCGCGAGCTAACACTCGAGCTCGCGCTCGAGTTCATCAACGACGATGAGCTGATCGAGGTCACCCCCGACGCTATCCGGCTCAGAAAGCGACTGCTCGACCCCAGCACACGCAAGAAAGCGATGCGCGTGGCCGCAGCCGAAGCGCGGGAGAGCTAGCTACAATGATCCCAGAGCCAAGGTCTTGCGCTTTTCGAGCCGGACCACGCCTTCCACAACGCCAACCCGGTACGTTCCGATGGCCCGTTCCAACGCGGGTTCTACTACGAGATCGTCGTTAAGACCGATTCGGATCGGGTCCTTCCAAGCGTGATGACCTGGAGCGATGGAGGCAACGCCGCCGTTCCAGGGACGCTGATCTCTCCCGGGGACTTCGTGGCGATCGAGTAGCAGAACTCAGCTCAAGCGTTCTCCGCGCCGTCGAATACATCACGAGCCTTGTGCCGGAGGTTCTCCTTGGCGCGCTCGACGTCGCGCAAGGCGTCCTTTAGCTGCGCCAACTCATCGGCGCGCACCTTGAGTCCCTCGCGGATAAACAGTGCCGCGGCTTCGGAGCGGCTCTTGACTACCTCGGTCTCGACCCACGCGTCGAGCTCCTCGCTCGTTTCCTCGTCGACCCGCACCATGACGACCTTGTCGCGGATCGCATCGCCGAGCTCGCTCAAGCTCTCGCGCATCCCGGAGCCCAAGCAGACGACCTTGATCTTCTTGGGATCGAGCTTATCGCCGCACAGCTGATCGAGGTCGACCCCCAGGTTGTTCAGTTCCTTTTGGATCGTGTCCCATAGATTGACAGTGGATTTGACCATCGTTACCCTCCCGATAGAAATACTGGTACAGTAGAGGCGTAATAATATTACACAATACAAGAAGCCGTGTCAAGGGTTGAATCCAGCTCTTAGTCAGCGGATACCGAGCCAGGTGCTTACCGCGATCGCCAGGAAGAGCCCCCACGAGAAGTGCTTTCCACGCGTATGAAGGAAGGAGAGGACCGAGCTGGCTAGAAACGTAATCGCGATAATGGCGGCGATCCGGGTGGTGGTGGGGTCGAGATCAGCGAGAGAGGCGACCACGATTAGCACTCCGGCGATGCCCCACCAAGCGATGCTGATCCCGTGCCACATGAGCCGCAGGATGCGCTTGGTGAAATCGGTCGACCCGAGCACCGGCGGAAGGACTTCGGCCGACAGTCGTCCGAGAATCAGTCGTTCACCCAACACCGAGTGGAGCGCGCCGCACAGAAACGCGAGTCCCGCGGCGACGGCTAGAAAAGGGTTCACTCGAACCTCCTGTTGAAGTCTCGAAGCCGTTCTTCCTTTCCATCGTACTCGGCCCACCAGATGACGTCACGCCAGTCTTGTCGGGCGGACGCGACGAAGTGCGATAGCTTGTCGAGCTCACGGTTGGCCAGGTGAACGACGCAGCAGGCGATGCGAGGCAAGGCAGCGTCGGAAGCGATGCCGAGCAGCCCGTCCAACTCCCCGCGGGCCAATTCCGCGTCGACGCCGAAGTCGGACCGCAACCTCTTGTCGATATCCTCTGGGATCCAAGACATCACACGTCCTATACTGTGCGGCCAATGAAGTCGTCCTGGTTTCAACGATATCTGCTTCCGGGCCTGGTTTTCCAATCGATCATCGTCGCCGGCGGCTACGGCACCGGCCGGGAGATCGTCGAGTTCTTCCTGCATTTCGGGCCGTTGGGCGGTCTCCTGGGGCTGCTTCTCCCGGCCACGATCATCACCAGTGTGGCGTGCGCGATCGCGTTCGAGCTGGCGCGGCAAACGCAGAGCTACGACTACCGCGCTTTCCTAAAGCAGTTGCTGGGCCCGATATGGTTCGTCTACGAGATCGGGTATCTCGTCTCGATCTTGTTGATCGTCGCTGTAATCGGATCGGCAGCCGGTCATTTTCTCTCGGAGACATTTGGACTGCCGCCCGTCGTCGGCGGGGTCGGGCTGCTGCTGACGATAGGCTTTCTCGTCTTTCGCGGGACGCGGGTGATCGAGAGCGCGATGTCGGCCTGGTCGTTCGTTCTCTACGGTGTGTTCATCGCGATGTTCGTCTGGAGTCTGGTGAGCTTCGGGCCGGTGATCCGATCACATCTCGCTTCAGGTGAGGTGCACAGCGGATGGTTGTTATCGGGCATGCGGTACTCCGCGCTGGGCCTGGCGCTCGTACCGGCGATGCTGTTCGCGACCGCCCACATCGAGACGCGGAGAGAAGCGATCAGCGCCGGGCTTCTCGCCGGACCGATCGGGACGATACCGGCCATTTTGTTTTTGCTAGCGATGGTGGGTCAGTATCCCGCGATCCTCGAGCGACCAGTCCCGGCCAACTTCGTCCTCGAAGGGCTCGGCTCGCGACCGTTCCAGATCGTGTATCAGATAATGCTGTTTGGTACGCTGATCGAGACCGGTACCGGACTCATCCACGCCTTCAACGAGCGGGTCGCCACGGTGTACCGAACGCATGG
>JBDHIC010000167.1:0-4195 GCA_039589035.1 Gemmatimonadota bacterium
ATACTTCCGGTGGCCCTCAGGGTTTGTCGTAACGTCGCCCGTTTGGCGGCTCGGCGATCTTGGATCCTGCGTGGCGTCGGTAGGCGTCGCGAAGGAAGCGAGGATCCGTAGCTTTGCGTCCCCGGCTTTAGCCGGGTTTGCCTTTGTCAAAGGCGTACCATCTTTTGTGTAATGCCCCAGGATACCCCGCAGGCCAACGAGGCGTCTGTGGGGAAAGTCACGGAATCCGAGTAAGGGTTTTCCGTTGCAATCTGGCGTGCGACCTGGCAGCTTCGTGCCTGTAGTGATACGTCTTTAACGGTCGAACCGAGCATTCTCTTCCCAGGAGTGATATGAAGAACACCGTAGGGTTTTTCACCACAGCAGTCGTCTTAATACTGACGCTCGTAATGCCAACGCCGACGCAGGCCCAAGAGAGCATCACTATCGAGGTCAAGGCGCCAGTCGATCTCAACTCCCCCAACCGACCTTTGGACGAGATCGAGCGCGACCAGTGGTCGAAGCCGGTCGAGACGTTCCAGTGGATCGGTCTTGAGTCTGGCGATGTCGTGGTCGACTTCCACGCTGGCGGTGGCTACGCGACGTGGATCCTCTCGCACTGGATCGGTCCGGAAGGCGTCGTCTTCACCGAGATGTCTGGCCGTCGTGGTGGCGCACTCAAAGAACGAGTCGAAACCGGCGATCTTGCCGAGGTTGGCAACGTTGTGTTCGCCGGCAGCATCGAAGAGCTCCCGACTGATAGCCTCGACGTCTTCTACGTCGTTCGGAACTATCATGACTACGACGCGGAGGAAGTACCCGGTTTTCTCGAACACGTCGCTCGCTCGCTCAAGCCCGGCGGCTTGTTCGTCGTCATCGACGTCCGCGCCCGCGAGGGGCGTGATGACGAGGGCCACCGGATCGCCGAGCAGATAGTCATCGACGAGACGACCGCAGCCGGCTTCGAGCTCATCGACTCGACCGATCTACTGGCGAACCCAGACGATACCTACGAAGGCGCGCAGTGGGACAACCGCAATGAGCTAGACCACTTCGCGCTCAAGTTCCGCTTGCCAGAAAGCGAGAGCGCCGAGGAGTACTAAGCGGCGCCCCCGTTACGGCAGGTACTTCTCCGGAATCGGACCCGCGCCGACCTCCTCGTCCCATGCGACGCCGGCGATCCACCAGCGACCATCGTTGTAGACGAGCTGGAAGCTGTTGATACCGCGGCCCAGGATCTCGTCCTGGCCCCACAGGCGTTTCTGATAGGTGCTGAACGCCTGGGCAACATCGCCGAATCGCTCGATGACGGTGGCGATCTCCTCTTCCTGAAAGCCCTGATCGTCGGGGCCACCGATCGGGTTGTTCTCGGCGTAGTAGTTATCGATCCAATCGATGAACTCCTGGACCGTCAGGATGTCGAACGAACCGTCCCGCTGCTCGGTGCTCGGGATCATGAGCGCACCCGGCAGGAACAAACTGCGGAAGCGATCCCAATCGAAGTCCTCACCCGGCTCGCGCGCCAGCGCGTCATAACCCGCAAGCACGATCGCCTCGGGTGAAGCGACGTCCTCGGGCCGAACGTCGGCCGTCTGACCGAGCACCGGCGACATCAAAACGATCAACAAAAGAGCTGCAAACCCTGGGGTCACGATCTTCATCAACGATCTCCTGACTGGGGAAACAAAGGGTGAAATTGTTGCTCCGACGACGCTTTCCATCCTGGGATCGTTCATTCTAGTAGCTTGAGCGATATGGCGAATCGTCCCCTGCTAAGCATCTTCCTCATTGTCCCTGGGATCGTTATCTCGCTCGTGGCGATCGACGTGATCCAGCTTGACCCAGAGACGGTCCATGCTCCGAATTGGATCATCGGCCTCTTGGGGCTGCTGTTTTTGGGCGGCGGTTTGGCGACTGTCGTCAACCCACATAATAGCCTCGCCTCGTGGTCGGCCGGCACCGCCGTCATTTCGTTGACGATTGTGAGCGCTTGGGTAGCGCTCTACGGACCGAGCGAACAGTTCTCGGGCGATTTCCCTTTCTTATCGCGTGAGACCAACGTGACGATCGCCAGGATCGTATTCGGATGCGTCACGTTGCTGGGACTGGCCATCACGGCAGCGGCAGCCAGAAACACCTGGCGCCGACCCGGCAGTTAGAGGCTCCCGGCGTCGACCTAAATGCAGACGCGCATATATAGCATTATTCGCATAGATAAAAACGACGTTTGACAGGATGTATGGTTGAAATCGTGCCCCGTTGCGGATATACCTGATAGGTAGGAAGCACCAGAACCACAGGCCGAACGGAGGTTTGGCGTGGACAGAAAATTCAGCTGGTGGCGCATGCTGGAGATGTTCGTGGCGGTGTTCGCTGCGCTCTTCCTATGGTCTGTGCTTGCGCTGTCGAGAATCCAGTTCTAAGGACCTAGGCTCTTCACTTCGATCTGCAGGTGCCCCGGGTCCGGGGGTTGGGGCACTCCCCGCAGCCGACTAAGGAACGCCAATGCCCAGCGGGCCAGGATCTTGGCCGCGACCCGCGGTGGTTACGCGTCGGCTGCCAGCCGCTGCCGGACGAGTGTGGGACGTCATGGCCACCCCCGCAGCCATCGCACGCTATCATCCATTCTGCTCAAGGAATCCGGTCACCACCTGGGAAGAGGGACACGCGTATGAGCTTGAGATCGGCAGCGACCGGTGGCCGGTCAGCCACGTCCGGTGGGAGCTTGTAGCCACGGGTACGGAAGAAAGCGAGCTCACGATCAGCATTTGGCCCAGCGCATTTGTCGGCTACCCCGCCGCCCTGAGGTCGGCCCTGCATCGCTGGTTCCTCGCACCGTTGCTTCGCCGCTACCTCAGCGCCGTACTTCGAGGACTCGACTACTACGTGACCACCGGTCACGATGTGGCACCGAACCAGTTTGGACGAGTATGGCTCTTCTCGTATCGTCTTCCCCGCCCTGCCCTGCTCAATCTCGAGTTGAACGGGTGGTGATCCACCCGGCGATCACGATTCCGCCGATCATCGCGCCGCCACCCAACGCAAGCGCGGGCTGCGTCCCCACCAGGATCACGAGAATTGCGACATAAAGGACAATTGTCAGTGCCGGGATCCACGGGTGCCCGGGCACCTTGAACGGACGCTCCAGATCAGGTCGAGTCTTGCGCAGCCGGAAGTATCCCGTCAGCACCATGGCGTCCACCGTGATCGCGACCATCATCATGAAACGAATGATCAGCTCGAAGGCACCGGACAGCGCCAGGATCCCGATCCAGATCGATATAAGGATCAGCGCGTTGCGCGGCGTGCCCCGCTTATCGACGCGGGCCAACGCTTTGAACGCGAGCCCGTGTTGGGAAAGTCCGTACGCCACGCGCGGCATGCCCAAGAAGTTGACGTTGATGCTGCTGAGCAGAATCAGCAGGCTCGCCACCACCACAAACTTCCCCGCCATGTTTCCGAAAACGTCGGCGATGGCATCGCTGGCCACCAGCTCGGACCCTGCCATCTCGGCCGGCGTGAGCGCGGCCAGAAAGGCAACGTTAATCAGCAGGTAGAGGACCATGACCGCTAGCGCGCCACCGAGCAGAATTCGCGGCAACGCCCGGCCGGGATCTTTCACTTCCTCGGCCATCTTGGCGGCGTCTTCCCACCCGTAGTAGGCGAACGACACCGACTGGTAAGCGAGCGCGAACCCCAGCAGGCCGAACTCGGTTTCAGTCAGCGCGCCCACACCACCGGCAAAACCGGCCATGTCCCCGGCCCAGATCCCCGCCGCGGCGATCAACAGAATGACCCCCACCTTGATTGCGGTCGTGACGTTCTGGAAGACGGTGCTTGTCTCGAGGCCACGGGTGTGGAGGAAGAAGTAGGCGAGAACGACGCCACCGGCGAGGATCGGAACCGATCCCTGTCCGGCCAAGATCCGGATGTACTCGGCAATGACCACGGCTTTGGATGCACCGGAAAACGCGCGTGTCACCAGGAGCTCCGACCAACCGGCCAGAAATCCCATCGTCGGGCCCCAGGCGTGGTGGGCGTAGACGTACTTTCCGCCGGCTTGTGGAAGCGCCGCGGCCATCTCGGAGAGCACCAAGGTGCTCAGCCCGGCTACAACACCGCCCAACACCCACACCGCCAGGATCAGCCACGCATCGCCCAGGTATCCCGCGATGAGCCCCGGAGTGCGCAGGATTCCGGCACCGATGACGATGCC
>JBDHIC010000168.1:0-4179 GCA_039589035.1 Gemmatimonadota bacterium
GTCACCGTTGACATCGGTCGTAACGGTGATGGGTGCGCCGCCGCCGGCCGGCGTCAGCGTTACATCGACGCCCGCCAAGTCAGGCTCGCCGGCACCCTGTGCACCGTCACCATCCACGTCCTCAAAGACGTGACCGTCAATCGTACCCTGGAACTGGAACCCAACATCGCCTGCCGTACCTGTTCCACCTGCCGGGACGGTCACCGTCTGCGGATCGTTGCCGGTCGTCAGCGTCGAGTTGACTGGATCGGTTACATCCGCGTCGACATCGCCCGACGGTACCGTTGTCGAATAGTCACCGTTGACATCTGTGGTAACTGTGATTAGACCGCCGCTTGACGGCGTCAGCGTGACATCGATACCCGCCAGGTCGGGCTCGCCCGCGTCCTGAGTTCCGTCACCATCGACATCTTCGAAGACGTGACCGTCGATCGTGCCCTCACCGGCAACCGCGATCGACGCCGTGAACTCCGAGGTGTTGTTCGATCCGTCGGTCGCCGTGGCGGTGATGGGCTCACCGACACCGAGCGAGACCGTTGCTGGCACCGTCAGATCACAGTTGAAGCTTCCGTCTGCGGCCGTGGCACACGAGTCGATGAACCAACGGCCCTCACCGTGCGGAACATTCAGACCGTCGCCAGCCTCGATTTCACCGTTGTTGTTTCCGTCGTCGTCGGCCTTAAACACCTCGACGGTGTGGGTACCCGCGATCTGCAGCGTCGAAATCCCGACGTACCCTTCGACATGCAGGTTGCTACCCACGAGAGTGGCCACCGTGAACACCGGATAGTCCATCTCGTCGTTGGGCAGGCTGCCGTTGGTGACGCCGTTGTTGGCCGTTACGCCGTCACCGTTTGGATTGCCGGCGAGGTTTGTGACGTCGATGTCGACGCTCAGACCGCCGTTGCCGTAGATGGCGTTCTCAGAGATCAAATTCTGATCGGTGCTACCCGCCGTCTGAACAACCGTGATCCCAGCGCCGACGCTGCCGGTGACAACGTTGTGCCGGACCGTGCTGCCACTACCGAAGATCCGGATCCCGCCGTTCTCCACACCGCCACCCTGGCCGCTGTTGACGAACGTATTGTCTTCGATCGTGAACGGGCCGGGTGCTTGCCACGTCTCGACTCCGTAGGCGTTGGTATCGTGGGCTCGATTCTCTCGGATGGTTATGACCTGCCCGGTGCTCCCCTCAAGCGAAATCGCATCGTCGACGAGAGACACGGAGCGGGTTGCATAGATCTCGTTCCCGCTTACGAGTGCCGTATTCTGGATGATGATCGGCTGGTTTTGAGTGAACCCAAGGAGATTGTTGGTAACGTCTGTCGCCCCAGTCGCATCGACGCCACCGTCGATCTCAAAGCCCACCCCCGGATCGGTACCGTCGGCACGAGGACCGATGAAGTTGTCGGTGACGAGGCTTCCGGTTCCTACGGAGACGTCGATCGCCGAGCTGGGTGCCGAATTGAAGAGTGCCAGCCGGCTGACGGTCGTGTTGCTGGCGGTAACCTGGAGGATGATGCCTTGATCGTTGCCGTTGATCTCGATCTCGGGATAGAAGTAGCTCGGCAGTTGAGGCTCATCGCCGGTGCCCTCGACACCATCCGGGCCGGTTCCGACATCCTTGCCAGCACCGAAAAACGGATGGACAAACTCGCCAAGGTTGGTGTCGCCGCCGTTGGTCGTCTGCGTTCCACCGTCGAGCGTCGTTCCGGCATCAGTCAGGACCGGAAGAGGCGCGACCGGGGTAATAGTCCACCAAGTGCCCCCACCCGAGTTGGCAGGCACCTGCATGCGGAACTCGCTCGAGTTGGCGGTCGTCCCCCCGGCCGCGCCGATCCCGTTCGCGTTCTCGATAAACTGGCGCAGGCTGCCCTGACCGCTGTCCTCGACGTTGACGATCAGGTTGTAGGCAAAGCCAAGGTTGACGTCCGTGACATTGCCGCCACTGATCGTTACCGAGACGTACGTATCGCCGGGCCCTGCGTCGTTGTCGGTCGCTGTGTCGTCAACGGTTGCCGATTGTCCACCGTACAGCGCGACCCCATTGCCCCAGGTCTGTTCGGCCAACACACACGGTGGTCCACTCGCTGGATCGGTTATGCCGCAAGCACCGTTGAACCCACCCGCCGGTGGTGTATTGCTATCGCCGATTGTGGCCGACCGAGCGCGGACCTTGTACGTGATGCCGTCAACCAACCCGGAGAAGGCGTACGTGCCGTCGGCAATGGTCGTGGTGGAAGTGACCAGCGTGTCGGTGTTGTCGTACAGCTCGACGTCGACATCGGGGAGCGCAAGATCCCCCGCGCTCCAATCCGAGGCCGTCCCGGCGAAGTTCGCATCCTCGAATACCCTGCCTGAGATTGCGAGCCCGGCATCCACTGCCACGATGCCGCTGAATTCGGACGTGCTATCGGCGACCGTTGCGGTCGCAGTGAGACGCGTTCCCGCACCGACGCCAGGAGGGGTCGGAATCGAGAATGCGTACGCGTTTGTCGAATCCGTGCCTTGAGACAGACCGTTGATCGGCGCAGGACCATAGACGCTGACGGTGGCATCTGTGTCCGAGCCGGACCCCTCGGTCAACGTGACCAGATAGGTTTCCCCTTCACCGAAGTTGGACGGATCAGAGTCCGCGATGAATAGCTCGATGACGGAGTTCGGTCGGGCCCAACCCGTCAGCGTGAGGTTCCCACCGGACAGGCTCGCAGTATCCAGGATCGGGAAGTTAAATAGGTCATTGCCTCCCGAATCGGCATCATTCAAGTCGTTGATCGTCACAAATGGCGAAGTGCCGAGGTTGATATCGTCACTGGGCGCGTTGAGGTCGATGCCGATCTGATTCGTGGCGGGACTACCATCCCTCGCGACGATCGTCCCGTTGTCGGCGAATGAGTTCTGTGTCAGGCGCGTCGTCGTGGCGCCGTCGTTGACCTGGATCCCGGCACCGTAGTTGGCCTGGACTACGTTGCGATCGAAGAGCGTCCCGGTAGTCCCCGATCGCATCGTGATGCCCGCGCTCTGGGCTACAGCAGTCGTAGTTCCGACCCCATTGCCCGTCACGGTGTTGTTGGTGAACTCGTTTCCGTCGGAACCGGTCACCACGATGCCCTGGCTCGACTGGCCGATGAAGAGGTTGCCGGTGACGTCGTTCGTCGGCGAACCGTTTACTGCGATACCGTCGCCATCCGTCGTCTCCGCCTGGTCCCGGATCTCGTTCCCGTCAACGGTCCAGCCCGTCGACCCGTTGTTCAGGAAGACGCCCCTCAAGCTGTTGAAGCCGATCAGGTTGTTCTGGATCGTCCCGCTGTCGCCGCCCTCGGAGTGCACGCCAGCCACATTCCGGGAACCAAGACCAGGATCGCTAAACGAGCCTGCAGTTGAACCCAGGACGTTGTCTTCGATGAGGGCGTTGGTGAACGTGTCGTCGATGACGACCGCACCCTCTCCGTTGCCGACCCCAAAGCCATGCATCGCTAGGCCGCGAATGGTGGTGTTGTTGGCCTGTACCTGGAGCCCGATCAGCACCGCCCCGCCATCGACGATCTCCAACTCCGGCGCGGCTACCTGCGGGAGCGGCAGACCGTCGACCCCAACCGTTCCGCCCACCCCGAGCAGCCCCGTGTTGGTGTTCCTGACCGTGACCCCATCGGCGAGCTGATACGCGGTGCCGTCGATCGTTGTAAGGGCATCCATGATCAGTGGCAGCGGTGAGCCAACCGAGATCTCCCACCACGTGCCACCGCCGTCGTTAGCCGGCACCGCCGGCACGAACCGCATTGCGTTGGCACCGGTCATCGTGTTGGCGTTGGTGATGAAGTTGGGGAGCGACCCCTGACCGACGGTGTCGGCGGTGCGGGTGACGACGTTGAAGCTGAACCCGAAGTCGACGTCCGTTGTCGCCCCGTTAACGAGGGCCACGTGCTCGGCGTTGACGGCGATATTGTTGCCGTCAACGACATCACCGCGGTAACCGCCGTAGCAAGGCCCCGCCGTCACGCGTGAGGTAAACGTCTCGGGGTTATCGCCATTGGTGCAGAGGGCACCGATGGGGCCAAATGTCTGCTCCGGGTCCACTCCCGTCCCGACCGACGGGTTTACATCGCGCGAATCGACCACCACCCAGTGGTCACCAGCCGGTATGGTGATCGAGTAGTCCCCCGACCCGTCGGTGTTGGT
>JBDHIC010000169.1:0-4173 GCA_039589035.1 Gemmatimonadota bacterium
CGGGGCTTTCCGGTCGACCCGTACTCGCGTCGGTTGATCGCCGGCAAGATCGACGACATCCGACGTTTCCCCGGCGCTGCGGCGATCCTACTCCCGACCGGTCAACTACCGGCGGTTGGAGACACCCTAAGACAGCCCGCGCTCGCGCGTACCCTCCGGTTGATCGCGACTCGTGGGCCGAACGTCTTCTACCGCGGCGAGATCGCCGATTCGATCGTCGGTGCGATGGAGCGACGTGGAGGGTTGATCACCCACGAAGACTTGCGCCGGTACCGCGCCGTAGAGCGACCTCCGATCACATTCGATTACCGCGGTTACACCGTTCACAGCATGGGCCCGCCATCTTCAGGCGGGATCACGCTCAAGCTGATCCTCGAGCAGCTCGAAACGATCGAACTCGGCGAGTACCCCTATCACAGCGCGCGCGCGGTTCACCGCATCGTCGAGGCGATGCGACGCGCGTTTGCCGAGCGCAACGCACTGCTTGGCGATCCTGACTTCGTCGATATTCCGGAATCGATGTTGACCGAATCGTATGCCCAAGATCTCGCGGCTTCGATCGACACATTGCGTGCTACATCGTCGATCGATATCCGACCCGCGCTCAGCGCATCATCGGCGCGAGTCACGGCGGAGAGCACCGAGACGACGCACTTTTCGATCGTCGATCCGATGGGGAACGCGGTCGCATCCACAACCACCATCAACGGCTCGTTCGGCTCGCTCGAGACCGTCGCCGGCTTCTTTCTCAACAACGAGATGGACGACCTGACGGTGAAGCCCGGCGTACCGAACGCGTACGGGCTCGTACAAGGGCGATCAAACGCCATCCAGCCCGGCAAACGACCGCTGTCGGCGATGACGCCGACGATCGTCGTGCAGAACGGAAAACCACGATTCGTGGTTGGCTCTCCCGGTGGTTCGACGATCATTACCACCGTTGCACAGATCTTGATCGGCGCGATCGATTACGACATGACGCTCGCCGAGGCGCTCGACGGGGGCCGGTTCCATCATCAGCATCTGCCGGACACGATTCGAACCGAGCCGTGGACGCTTTCCGAAGATACGGTGGCCCAACTCGAGTCGATGGGACATCGCGTGGAAACCAGACGCGGCTACTCCGGCCGTGCTCAGGGGATCGAGCTTGGGATCGAGACCGGCCTCCTGTACGGGCGGAGCGACCTCCGTGGCGGGGGCCAGGCGGCCGGGTTCTAACGCTCGAAGACACCGGCCCCGACACAGATAAGTCGGTGAGTCCGCAAGCCGTTCGACCGCCTGCATGTCCTCCGATACACTAGGGCTCGGTTGAGGGCTCGCTGATCTCGGGAAGCGACAAACGGATTGGAACGCTCAGCACGACAGTCAGCAGTGTTCCGCTGGGCACGATGACCTCGCGATCGGGTGTCGACGCGACGAGCGTCGCGCCGGCCACACCGCCCAAAATCGTCCCGACGAGGACCGACCGCGATCCGCCGCCCAACACCTGACCCAGGAGCGCCCCCGTCAGGGCGCCTTTGGCCCCACCCGCCACCCGGTCACCACCGACGCCATCATCGACGTCCGCTTCGAACTCATCGGACTCCGGATCCACCAACTCGGCCTTGAAAGGGTGCCGTTCGCCCGATGGCAGAATCAGCGACCGAAACTCGAGCTCGACCTGCGCCGGCTGCTCGTCGTCACCATCCTCGGCTCTCACAACCCGGCTGACTCGCCCCTCGACCAACGTGTGAGCCGGCAGTACGACCGTCTCACCGACCCGCACGTCATCGGTGAGCCGAGCCGCGAAGCGGTCTCCGACGAGCGTAGTCGCCGTATGGAGTGGCGTTCTCAACTCGAGTTCGAGTTGCGTCCCCTCCGGCAGCGCCGGATCGAGAGTCACTGACTTAGCCGTTTCTTGGATCGCAGTGCCGACCGTGTCGGGATCTCCGGCCAGGGTGCCGTGTGGGACCTCGGAGACATCGACAGGTTCCGGATCCTGGTCCTGCATGTCGGCAGGGGAGGCCGGCCGCTCGACAATGACGACCTCTTCGATCGGCTTGGGAGCTGGCGGTGCTACCGCCGGAGCGGTGTCCAACGATGCAGGGATCGCGGCGGTCGAGTCGGCCTCGACGACGATCGTGCGACCAGGTTCGTGTTGACATCCGAGCGCGACCGCCATCACCGCCGCAACGACGCTGGGCTGGCCACAGACCACTCGCTTCAGGAGCTTACGGCGCATGCATCCTCTTCGTTCGCTCATTCCATACGTCCGACCGTATCGGAGATCCCTGGTCTGGGGGGCGATCTGTATAGCCCTCAGCGCTGGGTTTGGTTCCCTGAGCCCGATCGTGGTCAAGTTCGCGGTCGATGCGCTCCAAACCGAGGCGAACTGGACCACGATTTCTGTGTACGCCGGAGCGATCGTCGTAATCGCGGCGATTCAAGGTGTCTTCCGGTACGCCCAACGACACTTGGTCTACGGCGCTTCGCGAAAGATCGAAACCGATCTTCGTGACGATCTTTACGCCAACCTGCTGCGACAATCGCCGGCGTTTTTTGATCGCTTGCCGACCGGCGACGTTTTGAGTCGTCTCTCCAACGATCTCGGCGCCGTCCGCATGAGCTTCGGACCGGGCATTCTGTTTGGTGTCAATACCGTCGCGACCATCGCGCTGGCGATCGCGTTCATGCTCTGGCTCGACCCGTGGCTGACCCTCTTCGCGCTGTTGCCGCTGCCATTCGTTTCGGTGACGGTCAAGCTAATGGGCCAGAGAATGCATCGCCTGAGCCTCGTCAGTCAGACGGCACTGGCCACGCTGACGACAACCGTTCAAGAGAATCTAGCGGGCCTCAGAGTAGTACGCGCCTACGGTTTGGGCGGCAGCGAGGAGGACCGTTTCGAAATCCGAAGCGAGGAGTACGCCACGGCGAACCTGAGGCTGGCTCGAGTTCGGGCGGTGTTGGGCCCGGCGCTCGGTTTCCTACTCGGGCTGAGCCTGCTGATCCTGCTCTGGCTCGGGGGCCGTCGCGTCGTGGCCGGACACATGACGCTCGGCGACCTGGTGGCGTTCTTGATGTATCTGGGGATGATCAGTTGGCCACTGATCGCGTTCGGCTGGATCGCCAACCTGTTACAGCGCGCTACCGCGGCCATGCGACGGCTCAACGCGGTTCTGCTAGCCGTTCCGACCATCGACGACGCTCACGCCGACCCATCGGCGACTATCAAGGCTGGGAGCATCGCTCTCGACAACGTGGTCTTTCGTTATCATCCGGATCGGCCTCCCGTCTTGGACGGCTTCAACCTATCCATACCCGCCGGAGCGACGGTGGGGATCACCGGCCCGACGGGGAGCGGAAAGACCACGCTTCTCAGGCTGATCACCAGGCTATATGAGCCACAAGCGGGGACGATCGAGATCGACGGCCGCCAAATTCGGGACTATCCGCTCAATGTTCTGCGTCGCGCAGTCGCGGTTGCTCAGCAGGAACCGCTCCTGTTTGGCGACACACTGAAAGCGAACCTGGAGTTTGGCAGCGCCATCAACGGTGAACTGTCGGTCGAAGAGGCGACGTCAATCAGTGGGCTGGCCAAAGAAGTGCAGGCGTTTCCAGACGGATACCAGACCGTCGTCGGCGAGCGCGGGATCACGCTATCAGGAGGACAGAAACAGCGCGCGGCGTTGGCTCGAGCGGTACTGGCCGAACCGACGATTCTGCTGCTCGACGATGCGTTCTCTTCGGTCGACACCGAGACAGAAGAGAGGATCTTGGGTCGCCTCGGGACGTTCATGAAGAGCAGAACGACTTTGCTTGTCAGCCACCGTGTATCGACGCTGAGATTCGCCGACCTGATCGTCGTCTTGGAGCAGGGCCGCATCGTCGAAAGCGGCACCCACGATGAGCTGTTAGCGGCTGGCGGACAGTACGCAGAGCTGTATCACCGGCAACAGCTGGAAGCGGCTTTGGAAGAGGCCTGACGGGGTTTAGGCCCCCAGAAGCTCGTCGATGATTTCGGCGAAGACCTCGGCCGGCAGGGCGCCCTCGAGGCGTTGACCGTTCACAAAAAAGGTTGGCGTGCCGAGGATGTAGAACTTCTGCGCTTCCTTCAAATCGGTGGCCACCTCAGCAGCGTGATCGGCGTTCCGATAGCAAGCAGCGAACCGCTCTTCGTCCACTTCGATCGCCCGC
>JBDHIC010000170.1:0-4440 GCA_039589035.1 Gemmatimonadota bacterium
TCAAAATGTGGCTAAGGTTCAAAGACTCAGAGACTTACAAAGATAGCGGCAATCTCCCTGCTGTCAAGGGGGAAGAGGACCTGGAACCGACGTCGCAAGACGTTGAACGCCAAGCGCTTGGGCGGGGATCAGAACGGGCGACCAACGCGCGCCGACGGGGTTTTCCCAGGTGGCACTGGCGTAGGCACGAGCGGAGGTCCCGCAGTGACCTCGTCACGAGGAGGCTCCGCGAAGTGGACGCGTGCCCCCAAGGGGAAACCTCGCCGGCGCTGCTCTTCTACGCCTCGGCCGGAGCCTCAGCCGCTGCTTTGACTTCTTCTTCGATCACCTCGGCCGCGGCACGCGCCGCAGCCGCCGCGCGAGCAGCCTCGGCTTCGGCTTCCGCCTCGGCCGCCAACTCCTCCAACTTGGGCAGCGGGAACTCCACCGCCTTATACCGCAGCAAACCAGTGCCGGCCGGGATCAAGTGACCGATGCCTGGAACGAGGCCGCCGAGACAAACGACTCTGTGGTCAGCGCTGCCTTGGTGATCCCCAAGAGCAGGGGCTCGGACGTGGCCGGCTCACCACCCAGCTTCAAGATCTCCTCGTTCTTACGCCGGAACGTGACCTTGTCAACGTGTTCTCCCTCGAGCAGATCGGTATCACCGGGATCCGCGATCCGCACCTTCTGCAGCATCTGACGCACAATCACGCCGATGTGCTTGTCATGGACCTTGACACCCTGGAGCCGATAGACCTCCTGGATCTCGTTCAACAGGTACTCCTGAACCTCGCGCGGCCCCTTGATCTTCAAGATGTCGTGCGGGTTCACCGGCCCCTCGCTGAGCCGATCACCGGCCCGCACCACATCGCCTTCGTGAACCCGGAGATGCTTGCCGTGCGGGATGAGGTACTCGTGTGGATCACCTTGATCGGGCACGATGATCAGCTGACGGTTGCCGCGCACGATCTTACCAAACTCGACGCGGCCGTCGATTTCCGTAATAACCGCTGGGTCCTTCGGCTTTCGGGCCTCGAACAGCTCGGCGACCCGAGGGAGACCACCGGTGATGTCACGAGTCTTGTAAATCTCTCGCGAGATCTTGACCAGCGTCTGGCCGGCAGTCACTGGCTCGTCATCGTGCACCAACAGGTGCGCTCCAGTGGGGATGATGTAGTCGCGGACCTTCTTGCCCTTCGCGTCGAGAATCGTGATCCGAGGATGCAGCGCCTTTACACGATCCTCGACAATCACGCGCTGTCTTAGACCCGTCGACTCGTCGAGCTCTTCCCGAACAGTGATCTCTTCCTCGATGTCGTGGAACTCGATCTTCCCGGCTTTGTCAGTCAGGATCGGGGTCGAGTAGGGGTCCCACTCAAACAGGAGATCACCATCCTCGATCTGCTGCCCGTTCTCGACTCGGATGTAAGCTCCGTACGGGACGGTAAGGCGGCTCCGAATGCGGCCCATAGTGTCCTTGGCGAGGAGCTGCCCCTCCCGACCGGTAACGATGCGTTCCCCGTCGGGTGTCTCAACGGTTTGGATTCGGTTGTACTCCACCTTGCCCGCGTACGCCGCTGTCTTGCGCGACTGGGCGGCGATCCGGCTAGCCGTTCCACCGATATGGAACGTCCTCAAAGTCAGCTGAGTACCGGGCTCACCGATCGACTGGGCAGCCACGATCCCAACCGCCTCACCTGGATCGACCGGCTTTAGCGTCGCGAGGTTTCGACCGTAACATTTCTGGCACAACCCGCGGCGAGCCTCACATGTCAGTACGGAGCGAATTCGGACGCTCTCGATGCCAGCGTCCTCGATGGCCTGAGCGGCTTCCTCCGGAATCTCGTCTCCGGCTTCGACGAGCACGTCGCCCTGAATGGGGTCGACGACATCATCCAACGCCACTGAGCCCACAATCCGATCACCGAGGGGTTCGATCACCTCTTCACCCTCCTTGAGGGCTGAGATGTCGAGACCGAGGATCGTTCCACAGTCCTCCTCGAGGATCGTCACATCCTGGGCGACATCGACCAAGCGTCGAGTCAAGTATCCGGCGTCAGCCGTCTTGAGCGCGGTGTCGGCGAGACCCTTCCGCGCACCGTGCGTCGAGATGAAGTACTCGAGCACCGACAGCCCTTCGCGGAAGTTCGACTTAATCGGACTCTCGATGATTTCACCGATCTGCCCGGTGATCTTCTTCTGTGGCTTCGCCATCAGCCCACGCATTCCCGCAAGTTGGCGGATCTGATCACGGGAGCCGCGCGAACCCGAATCGGCCATCATAAAGATCGGGTTGAAACCCCGAGCCTGGTTCTTGAGCCCTTCGAACATCGCCTGAGAGACGTCCGTGTTGGCGTGAGTCCACACGTCGATCACCTTGTTGTAGCGCTCACCGTCGGTGATGATCCCCTTCTTGTACTGACTGGTGATCTTCTCGACTTGCTGGTCGGCTTCGGACAGAATCTCTTTCTTGGTCTCTGGGATCAACATGTCCTTGATGCCAACCGACGTACCGGCCAACGTCGCGTACTTGAACCCCAACATCTTCAGGCTGTCGAGGAACACGACGCAGTTCTTGAGCCCAGCCCGGTTGTATACCATCGAGACAACCTCGTTGAGCGCACCCTTGGCCATCTGCTTGTTGATGAACGGGATGTCGACATCACCCCCGCGTGGCACGATTCCGTTGAAGATGATCCGACCGACCGTGGTATCGATCAGGCGATTGTCCTTCTTGATCCGAATCTTGTCGTGCAGGCCTACGATTCCTGATTCGCAGGCCATGTCGACCTCGTCATCGGAAGTGAAGATCCTGACGTTGGGTACCTCCTCCCCGGCTACTTCCCGCGTTGCGTCCCAGTTCTTGGGCTCGTGTGTGAGGTAGTAGCAACCGAGAACGATGTCCTGGCTGGGGCTCGCGATCGGCTTGCCGTCGGCTGGCTTCAGGATGTTATTCGACGACAACATGAGGACGCGGGCCTCGAGTTGGGACTCGTACGAGAGCGGCAGGTGCACCGCCATCTGGTCGCCGTCAAAGTCAGCGTTGAACGCCTGACAGACGAGCGGGTGAATCTTGATCGCCTTGCCCTCGATCAGGATCGGCTCGAACGCCTGGATGCCAAGCCGGTGAAGCGTAGGCGCGCGGTTTAGCAGCACCGGGTGATCGCGGATCACCTCCTCGAGGATGTCCCAAACCACCGGTTCCTCACCCTCCACCATCTTCTTGGCGCTCTTCACCGTCTGGACGTGGCCCTTCTCCTCGAGCTTGCGAATGATGAACGGCTTGAAGAGCTCGAGTGCCATTGTCTTCGGAATCCCACATTGGTGGAGCTTGAGCTCAGGTCCTACGACAATCACCGATCGGGCTGAGTAGTCGACGCGCTTTCCGAGCAAGTTCTGGCGGAACCTCCCCTGCTTGCCTTTGAGCATGTCGGAGAGCGACTTGAGCGGACGTTTTCCGCGACCGCGCACCGCCCTGGATCGACGACCATTGTCGAACAATGCATCGACGGCCTCCTGCAGCATCCGTTTCTCGTTGCGCAGGATAACCTCTGGAGCCCGCATCTCGATCAGCTTTTTGAGGCGGTTATTGCGGTTGATCACCCGCCGATAAAGGTCGTTGAGATCGGACGTTGCGAAGCGACCACCCTCGAGCGGGACCAGTGGCCTCAGATCCGGCGGGATTACCGGAATCACCGTCATGATCATCCACTCGGGCCGATTCTGTGACTGGCGCAACGCCTCGATCACCTTGAGGCGCTTGAGAATGTTCTTCTTGCGGTGGATGGACGTCTCGATCTTGGCTCGCGCGCGGAGTTCTTCAGATAGATCCTCGATGTCAATCTCCGCCAGCAGGTCACGCACAGCTTCGGCACCGATCTTGGCGACGAAACCGTCCGACCCCTGCTCTAGGGTATCGAGGTACTCATCCTCGGTGAGGAGCTGTCTCCTCTCGAACTCGGTCTTCCCGGGCTCGATCACCACGTAGTTGGCGTAGTAGATCACCTTCTCGAGATCGCGGAGCGTCATGTCGAGCAAATACCCCATCCGGCTCGGCAGCGTCTTGAAGAACCAGATGTGCGCTACCGGAACGGCAAGCTCGATGTGCCCCATCCGCTCTCGACGAACCTTGGACAACGTGACCTCGACTCCACATCGGTCGCAGATCACTCCACGGTAGCGGATGCGCTTGTACTTTCCGCAGTGGCATTCCCAGTCCTTGACCGGACCGAAGATTTTCTCGCAGAACAGACCGTCCTTCTCGGGCTTGAACGAACGGTAGTTGATCGTCTCTGGCTTCGTGACCTCACCGTAGGACCAATCCCGAATCTGCTCGGGTGATGCGATCCCTACTGAGATGTACTCGAAGTTTGTTGTTCGATCATCACGCTGCGTCCGAAACTCAATCACGTCTTGGCGCCTCCTCTACCAACTGACATCCGCGCGAAATCAATGACA
>JBDHIC010000171.1:0-4277 GCA_039589035.1 Gemmatimonadota bacterium
CGATTCTCGAGGCAGCCCTCACCGGAGCCACCAAGAGCCCATACGTGTTGTTCGACTGGGAGAGCGCACTAACCACCGAGAGCTAGCCACCGGTCGCCACCGACGGCACCTCAGCGTGCTTGGCGATATAATCAAGGTTTGTTGCAACCGTCCACCGTACGAGCTTTCCACTAGTCCAAGCGAGGAGCCTGGATGCGGATAATCGTCGTCGGCGCCGGAGAAGTGGGGTACCACCTCGCAGAACGGCTCTCTGAGGAGCATGACGTCGTCGTGATCGAGCGCAACGCCGAGTTGGCGAGTCGCATTCAATCACAGCTCGACGTACTGGTGGTGGAGGGCAACAGCCAACCTGATAGCGTGCTTGATCGCCTCCCAATTCGACGTCGGACTAAAAGTCGCGAGGGTTAGCAATCCGGAGTACTACGAGCGCCACGTCGTTCTTGGCGCTGAGAAAACCGGAGCGGATCTGCTCATCAACCCCGAAAAGGAGTGCGCGCGAGAGATCCTGAGGCTCCTCCTCCGCAGCGAGGCGAGCGACGTGGTCGAGTTTGCGGAGGGGAGGATCGTTCTCCTCGGACTTTCGGTGGAGGCGGGGGCGCCGGCCGCCGGGCTAACTCTCAGCGAGATCGGCGAAAGGGTCCATGGAGACCACTTTCTCACCCTGGCAATCGATCGGAACGGCACGTCGATCATCCCCGATGGCTCGACTCAGTTGCTGCCCGGCGACGAGATCTATCTCCTCGCTGAAGCACCATATCTTGCCGACGCTTACAGCTTGCTCGGGCTCGAACAGAAGCAGGCTCGACACGTCATGTTGCTGGGTGGGGGTCGAGTTGGAACGAGCTTGGCGCAGTTGCTAGAGCTCGAAGGGGTCCAGGTAACGATCATCGAACGCAACCGCGATCGCTGTGTAAAGTTGGCGGAGCTGCTCGACACGGCGCTCGTCTTGCACGGCGACGCCACTGATCTCGACCTGCTGGCCCAAGAGGGAGTCGCCGAAACGGACGGGCTGGTTTCAGTCACCAGCGAAGATGAAACCAACCTGCTGGCCTCTCTTCTGACCAAGGATATGGGCGCTCGCAAGGTGATTACGCTGCTCAAGCGGAGCGAGTACATCCCGTTGGTGACGAAGGTCGGGGTCGATTCTGCCGTCAGTCCGCGTCTTTCGACCGCCAATAGGATTCTCCAACACGTACGCGGGGGGAAGATCCTCTCGATGGCGGTCATGGAGAGGAATCAGTCGGAAGCGATGGAAATCGAGATCGAGCGCGGATCTCGGGCCGCTGGACGGCGCGTGCGCGACCTCAAGCTTCCAGAGGGAGCCATCCTAGGCTCGGTGGAGCGCGAGGGAGAGATCGTGATTCCGCGAGGCGACACTGAAATACAAATCGGTGATCGAGTTGTAGTCTTCGCGCTACCAAAAGCCATCGCCCAGACAGCAGACTTTTTCGATTGATGCACGGTCGAGTCGTCCTGCACGTCGTCGGCCTGCTGACGGCGTTCGCGGGCCTCACCATGTTGGTGCCAGCCGCGGTTTCATTTGGTTTTGGTGAACCTGCCGCGATTCGACTCTTAGCTGCCAGTGGGATCACCGCAGCGGCCGGACTGGTGGCGCTGCGGTCGACCGGTCACGTCGAGGACATCTCGATACGCGATGGCTTTGCGATCGTCACGCTCGGCTGGCTCGCGGTGGCACTGTTCGGGAGTCTCCCGTACCTGCTCACCGGCGCCGTCCCTTCCTTCACCCGGGCGTTCTTCGAGTCGATGTCCGGTCTTACCACGACAGGCGCGACGATCGTCGGCAACATCGATGAACTGCCGCGGGGCCTCGTGTTGTGGCGCAGTCAGACGCAATGGATGGGTGGCATGGGGATCATCGTGCTGTCGGTGGCGATCTTGCCGCTTTTGGGGGTGGGTGGGATGCAGCTGCTCCAGGCAGAGATCCCGGGCCTGGCACCTGACCGCCTGAGCCCCAGAATACGCCGTACGGCTGCGCTGCTGTGGGGCGTCTATGTGCTACTGACCGGAGCCGAGGTGGTGCTGCTTTTGATCGGTGGGATGACCGTCTTTGAAGCGGTCAACCACGCCATGACGACGATGGCCACGGGTGGATTCTCAACCCAGAATGGATCGATTGGCGCCTTCGAGTCACCATTCATTCAGTACGTGATCGCGATCTTTGTCGTGATGGCCGGTGTCAACTTCACGCTCCACTACAGCTGGATGACTGGTAACTCGCGAGTGGCGTTTAGAAACCGCGAGCTCAGGGTGTACTTGATGCTGATCGCGATCGCGACGCTTGCGCTGACGGCGTTGGTTTATGTGCCCGGCACGATCAAAGGGCTTGAAGCGAGCTTCCGCGCAGGCCTGTTTCAAGCCGCCTCGATCATGACGACGACCGGTTTTGCGACCCACGACTACAAGGACTGGATCGCCCCCGCCCAGGTACTCATTCTGCTTCTCATGTTGATCGGTGGCTCGACTGGATCGACATCCGGATCGGTCAAGGTGTTGCGCTACATGTTGGTAGCCAAGGAAGCCCGGATCAGCCTTCGGCGGCTGCTCCACCCACAAGGCGTCTTTGTCTACAAGCACGATGGCAAGATCGTGTCTGAAGACGTGCTCGCGAACGTCAGCGGTTTCCTACTGCTTTACTTGGCCGCGCTCGGCCTGGGAGCGCTTGCGCTGACTCTGATAGGGCTCGATATCGGTACCGCACTTGGTGCGACAGCAGCCACGGTGGGCAATGTCGGGCCGGGTTTTGGGTTGGTAGGTCCGGCTGGAACCTACGCCCCACTGCCGGATGTGGCGCTGTGGGTGCTGTCATTTCTGATGCTCCTCGGGCGATTGGAGTTGTTCACCGTGCTGGTGCTCTTTACACGCGGATTCTGGCGCTAACAAGCGGCACCTGCACGATGGCCCGAATCGCGTTTGCAACATGGCGCGCGCAGCCCGAGATGACCGCTGACGACCGATTGGCGATCGGGCCGCTCCGAGACAGAGGTATCGATGTCGAGTCGGTCCCGTGGAGTTCAACGGCCGCGGAGTGGACACGGTTTGATGCGGTAGTTCTGAGATCGTGCTGGGATTACCACGTTCGCGTGCGAGCGTTTGTCGATTGGCTGGAGAAGCTCGAGGCAGACGACGTTCGAGTCGTGAACGCGGTGCCGATCGTCCGATGGAACCTGGACAAGCGGTACTTGCTGGGGCTCGAGCAGCGCGGTCTCTCGATTGAGCCCACGGTTTGGGTAGAGCCGGGTACGTCGATGGAGCTGGGCGCGTTGCTCGATCGTCAGAGGTGGGACGAAGCGGTGATAAAACCGGCCATCTCCGCGAGCGCCTACGGCACGTGGCGGGTGACGCGCCCGGGCGGAGTGGACGATCAGGATCGGCTGGAGCGCATGCTCAATCGCGGCACGGTCCTGGTGCAGCGGCTGAACCCAGCCGTCCGGACCACCGGCGAATGGTCGTTTGTTTTCTTTGGAGGCGAATACAGCCATGCGGTCCTTAAGACGCCAGCGCCGAACGAGTTTCGGATTCAAGAGAAGCTCGGCGGTCGGGTGCGCGCTGCCGAGCCCGCGAGCCGCATGGTGCACCTTGCCAAACAAGTGGTTGAAGCGATCCCGGGAGATGTTGTTTACGCGCGGGTGGACGGAATCGCCGATTCCAACCAGCTGACGGTCATGGAAGTCGAGCTCATCGAACCGTCGCTCTTCTTGGGTTTCTCACCGGAATCACCGATCCACTTTGCAGATCGTTTGGCGGCCGCGCTGGATGGTGGGACATGATCGCGTCTCGACTCCTCCGAGTCGTATCGATCACAATCTCGGTTGCGCTCTTGTCGGGGATGACGTTGCAAGCCCAGACGATCGCTGGCGTCGTCGCAGGGGAGATCTCGGGCGAGGGGCTGGCGGGGGCGATCGTCCTACTATTCGATCACGAAGACACGGAGCGTGGGGCGATCCTGACCCAGCCCGATGGGCGATTCGAAATCCAGGTCCCAGGTCCCGGTACATATCGTTTGCGAGTCGAACGAATCGGGTACGCCAGCACTATTTCGGCCCCACTCGTTGTGGACAACGGCCCCGATAGCCCTTACGTCAGCCGTTCGGCAAGACAGTTCGCCCAGCTCGGGTACGCCGATGTGCACGACGATCATGTTCAGTACTACGGTCCGGATGCGGCCGCGCTCGTGTCTAACTCGTTTCTCGATCGGCACTGTTTTCGGTTGATCGAGAAGCGCGGCCCGCGAGGGTTGTTGGGAATCGCTTTCTCGC
>JBDHIC010000172.1:0-4481 GCA_039589035.1 Gemmatimonadota bacterium
TTGTCCCCGCCACGCCTCGGTGCTCACCGGCGCGGCGCCCCAAACGGCCCTCCAGGCGACGGGGTCGATCGGGGTAAGGTCACCCTCCACAGGGTCTCCGTTGACCGCCACGAAAGTCGTACGTTCGCCGTCTACTCGGTAGAGCCCGGGGCGCTCGAGGCCCGGGCCGCGCCCGCCGGGTGGGACTTGCCAACGGGCAAGCGGCGAGACATGCAATGGGCCGAGGACCGTGCCGCCGCTCGGCCCGACTTCTACCGACTGACCCGGCCGCAGGCTGCCACTGGCAGCCCACCACCTCGGGTCCCACGCCGCCATGACGGCGTCGGCC
The DNA here is from genome assembly GCA_039589035.1 of Gemmatimonadota bacterium. Lineage (GTDB taxonomy): Bacteria > Gemmatimonadota > Gemmatimonadetes > JACCXV01 > JAHWKZ01 > CAMYLR01. Next base: position 329 of record JBDHIC010000172.1, read on the forward strand.
ACCAGGGCGAAGACCGGTGTCGTGCCGATTCGGCTAACCGGCGGGCCGAACGGTACCAGCCAAACGGCAACCGACCCTTTGACCCACAACGCGGGTGCGCCGGTGGCCAGATCCCAGCGCCAATCGTCCTCGTCCGGCACGACGACCGGCGCTTCGACGCCGGTCGGCTGGCCCCTCAGCCGGGTCCGTCGATCGGCGGGGGCCAACGCCCACTCGAGCTCCGGAGTGAGCAGCGCGCTGCTGGGCAGCCATTCACCATCGGGGACACACGCTGGATCGGGGCAGCTCGGGGCGAACACCAACCGCGTGCCGGTGTTGGCGAGCTCGGCCAATAGCACCGCTTCGTCAGCCCGGTAGCGTCGCAGCGGCAGCAGCGCTACGTCTGGCGCCCGGTCCACGAGATCGGCGAGCGACCGGGTCTGCTCGACCACCGGCGCCCGTGGCGCCGCCTCCAACGCGGCTTCCCAGAACAGGGCGCCCGACCCGGGTGACTCATCCGGGGGTGCCCACCGCATCACCCGGTAGGCCCCACGTGGCTCGCTGCGGGCCATGTATAACCGATCGTCGACCGCCAGTCGATCGGACCCAAGCAGGGCGAACGTCGCGGTATCTCCAACCGTCCATCGCGCCGCTCCGACACTGCCATCCGCCGGAATGGGCCGCCCATCGATCACCTCATCACCTGCCAATCGGCCGGCAACGACCGGCTCCGGATCCTCCGGTCCCCATGTTCGCGCCTCCAGCGCCACATCTCCGCCCGCCTCCGGCTGGGCGGCGACCAAGCCCCGGTTGACACCTTCACCGGGCGGCCACGTCCTTACCACCCGGTGGCCGATCGATGGCCCGCCCACGAGGCTGAGCCCATCGTCGTCCACCAGCGGCCCGCCAGCGCCCCGAGCCCCGTCAGTCAGCAAGTAACCCTCCCCACCACCCTCGAGCCGTCCGGCCAGGGCGGACAGCGTCCGCGGCCAGTCGCTCGCTCGGGCCGTCGGGGCGAGCGTCGCCAGCTGTCTCCGCAACGCTTCCGGCGGCGCATCCCACCACCCCACGATTCCGTCGGCAACCGCCGCCAACGCCGCCTCGTCATCGGTTGTAGCCATCGCCAACACGCTGTCGGCCCAGGCCTGAATGGCCGACCAAGCGGTCACACCTTCGCGGCGTTGAGCGACGCTGGCCGACACATCGACCGCAACCACCAATCGGGTTGGGACGTGAGACTCGGGGCCGCCCGCCCCGGGTGCTACCGGTCGCGCGGCGGCGATTATCACCAGCCCGATGACCAACGCGCGCAGTAACTCGACCCGGCGGGAGCGAGTCAAGATGTGCCGCGTCGGCTCCACACGGGCGCGTTCGATCAGATACACCGACGAGAACGGTGCCGGCGTCTCCGATCGCTGCGCACGCCACGCGAGCCAGAGCGGCACGAGCGCCAACGGGAGTGCCAGAAGCGCATAGGGAGCAAGGAAGCGCACCCCTACAACCGCCCTTTCGGCTCCCTTCGACAAAAAGGGGAGACTAGGGTAACTGTCAACGGGTTACGGCGGACACGGGTAGGGTCAAGCGGCGTCCGTGTAAGTACCGGGCGAGGGCCGCCCCCAACGGTTCATCTGTGGTCAGCGACGCGAAATCGAACCCCCGATCGTGGCCCTGAGCCCGATAGGTCGCTTCGAGCGCGGCCAACTCCTCGCGATAGCCCCGGGCCAACGCGGCCGGCGCGGCGCGTACCACCCGACCGGTCTCGATGTCCGCCAGGGCTCCGGTCTCGCCGAACCCGCGGAGCGTCCGCTCGACGGGGTCGAGGACATGAAACACCACAACCTCGTGCTTGCGCTGGCGGAAATACCGGAGCCCGGGGAGGAAAGCCTCCGGCGGACCGAGCAAGTCGGAGATGAGAACCAGCAACCCGCGTTGAGGCAAGCGCTCGGCCAGTTGCCGGAAGGGGTCGGCGGGCTCGGTCTCGCCGGCCGGGTCGAGGCTCTCCAGGGTGTCCAGGATCCGGCTGCGCTGAGCCTGTGTAGCCCGCGGCGGTAGAAAGGCCTTGAGCTCGGCGTCAAACACCGCCAACCCCACTCCGTCGTGTTGGGCCAGCAGCAAATGCGCCAATGCGGCCGCGACCGCCCGGCCGTACGCCCATTTGGTTGGCCTTCCGCCGGCGCTGAAACCCATCGATGCGCTGGCATCGATCGCCAGCGTAGCGCGGAGATTCGTTTCGGCGTCGCTTTGACGGATGAAGAAGCGATCGGTGCGGCCGTACACTTTCCAGTCGACGCGCCGCAGATCATCGCCGCGGACGTAGGGACGATGCTCGGCGAACTCGAGCGAACCGCCTCGATTCGGGCTCCGATGGCGACCGCTCAGGTAGCCATCGACGACGAGCCGGGAGACCAGGTCGAGCCCACCCAGGGCGAGCAACTCGGCCGGGGGAAGGAGCGCCGGCTCTGGCGTGGGCGGTCGGAGCGGGGCGACCGGACCCATCGCTAGCTCAGCGCGCTATCGGCTGCCGTCACCAACTCGGCGATCAGCTGGTCCACAGTGACTCCGGCGGCTTCGGCTTCGTAATTGAGCACCAGCCGATGACGAAACACCGCCGGTGCCAGGGTGCGGACGTCCGCCCGATCGGGAGCCACCCGGCCGTGGAGCAGGGCCCGGGTCTTGGCCCCCAGAATGAGGAACTGACCGGCGCGCGGCCCCGCGCCCCAGCCCACGTACTCGCGGATGGCATCCGGCGCTTGGGGGTGATCGGGACGGCTTCGTCGCGCCAACTCGACCGCAAAAGCCACCACCGAATCGTCAGCCGGCGCGCGTCGGACCAGATCCTGAAACGACAGCAACTCGACCCGCGACACGACTGGATCGACGGCCGTCACGGCTTCTCCGGTCGTCGCCCGAACGATCGCCACTTCCTCAACTCGCTCGGGATATCCGATCGTCAACTCGAACATGAATCGGTCGAGCTGCGCCTCGGGCAGCGGATACGTACCCTCCTGCTCGATCGGGTTCTGAGTCGCCAGGACAAAGAACGGTGCCTCGAGCATGTGGGTCGCTCCGCCGGCTGTGACTTCACGCTCCTGCATCGCTTGCAGCAGTGCGGCCTGTGTCTTTGGCGGTGTGCGATTGATCTCGTCAGCCAGCAGCACGTGTGCGAAGATCGGCCCCGGCAGGAACCGCAAGCCGCGCTTGCCGGTCTCCGGGTCCTCTTCGATGACCTCGGTGCCGGTGATGTCGCTCGGCATGAGGTCGGGAGTGAACTGGATGCGGCTGAAACGACAGTCGAGTGCCTGAGCCAACGTCTGGACGAGCAGCGTCTTGGCCAATCCCGGAACACCGACCAGCAGCCCGTGGCCACGGGCCAGAAGCGCGATCGTGAGCAGCTCGCGCACGCTCTCTTGCCCGATGATCACCCGCCCGACCGCATCGTCGATCGCCGTCCGCGCGTTGACCAACCGTTTGGCGATCTCGATATCGGTCTCTGGCGACTTCGGCTCGAGCCTGGGGTGCGCTTCCATCGTCAATCGCTCCTTCGCGCGATCCAGATCATCTCCTGGCCGTTCCGATCGAACGGCTCTCGCTCCCACCCTCCGTACAGCGCCTCAACCTCATAACCCGCTCGATGGAGCAGGTGTTCAATCTCGAAGCGGTGAAAGTAACGTAGCCTCAGCAGCTCGAACTCCCTCGCCACGACCGCACCGGCATCGTCCAATCGTTCATAGATAAACGTCACGTCAAGCAACTGGGCAGGCAGATCGTAGCGTACGGTGAACCGCTCGCGCACCCGACCTACATCTTCACGGTACTCGCGGCCAGAGTCCTGCACCGGCAGCGGGTCGTGGTCCTCTCCGGCGAGTAGGTCGATGCGCGGGTCGAAAACGTTGAACACCAGTCGACCTTTAGGTGCCAGCGCCGATCGAATCGCAGCCAGTGCTGCCAGTTGATCGGCCACCTCGAGCATCGACTGAAACACGCGGTACGGCAGGAAGACCTGCGCAAACGTCCGCCGAAATGCAAACCATCGCATATCACCACGCACCAGAGCGATCCGTTTCCGGACCTCCTCCGGCACTCGGCTTCGTTTGCTCGCCGCCACCTGCAACATATGCGCGCTCGAGTCGATGCCCACGACTCGGACACCAGCTTCGGCGATCGCCAGCGTCAC
>JBDHIC010000173.1:0-4056 GCA_039589035.1 Gemmatimonadota bacterium
TCCAAGCGTCGCGCCGCTTTACAGTCCGGGTGAGAACGGCTTCGAGTTTCTAGCCGATACGACGCCCGAGATGCTGCTCGGCGGGCTGATCCGTGATGGATGGTACGCGTTCGGTGGCTCGACCGATGACCCCGACACGATCCTCCATGTCTGGTGCAGCGCCTGCTTCGATGCCGGGACGGTGGTGCGGTTCGAGCGCGGACGCGGGATCGTGCGGGTCGACAACATCACGATCGCCGGGCCGCAGTGGATCAGGCGCCTGGGGACACGCTGCCGCGGCGGGGACGAGAAATCGACTGGGAAGCACCGCTGTCGTTCGTAGCGTATGAGGTCGGATCGTCGACCCCGGCGTCGCGAAATCCATGCCGCCGCTCCGCACATTTGTTACACGCGCCGCAATGTTGGTGCTCTGGTTTCGGATCCAGACAAGAAAAGGTGAGGTCGAGCCGGTAAGCAGATCCGCGGCGCACGACCTCTGGTTTGGTGAGACCTACCAGCGGTGTCTCGATCGACAACCGATCATCCAAACCCATGCCGTGACCGAGGGCTGTCGCCATCGCCTCGAAGAATGTCGGCGTGGCGTCGGGAAACGGGTTCGCCGCCAGCGCACCGAGAACGATTGCTCGACAGCCGTTGGCAGCCGCGAACACGCCCGCTTTGGCGAGCAGCAAGATGTTTCTGCCGGGTAAGTAAGTCGCTTCATCGGGCGATCGGTCGTCGGGTGGATTGACGCCGGTTACGCTCCAGTGCTCACCGTAGAGATCGGCGATCGGCAGATCCAGAATCTCGAGCGGCGCCACATCGCGGTCGTTGAGCGTTTGCAGCCACCGCTCGAGCCAATAGATTTCCGCCCGCTCCCAGACGAGTCCCGATCGGACGTAGACCGGGACCACAGATTCAGCGCCCTGAGCGGCCTCGGCCAGCGCCACCGCGCTGTCGATACCGCCCGAAGCCAGCACGCACAGGCTCCGATTCTTGGCCACGCTCACAACCTAGTGAGGGGTTGATGGAGACAACAGGAAAGGTCGCGCTGGTGACCGGTGCCGCGCTGCGGGTCGGTCGCGAGATCGCCATGGCGTTGGCAGGGCAGGGGATGAACATCGCCGTCCACTACCGATCGAGCGCGAGCGAAGCGCTCGAAACAGTCGAGCGCATCCGGAAGCTACAAGTTGAAGCCGAATCGATGCAGGCCGATCTCGACGAGTTACGCCAGATCAAGCAACTGATCGTCAGTATTCGCGAACGATGGGGGCGCCTCGACGTGCTCGTCAACAGCGCGGCGATCTTTCCGCGCACGCCGTGGGACGAGATCGACGAGACGGTTTGGGAGCAAACGCTCCGCACGAACCTCAGGGCGCCTTTTTTCACCGCTTGGCACGCGGCTTCGCTGATGCGCGAAAACGATGGTGGCAAGATCGTCTTTATCGCCGATTGGGCCGGGTTTCGACCCTACCGCAACTACTTGCCGTACGTCGTCTCGAAGGGCGGTGTGATCACGATGACGAAGGCGATGGCCAAGGAGCTCGCCCCCGACATCGCGGTCAACGCGATCGCGCCGGGGCCGGTCATGCTGCCGCCCGACTTCAGCGACGAAGACGCCAACAAGATCGTCGACGAAACGTTGCTCAAGCGGCTGGGCAGCCCGCAAGACATCGCGCAGAGCGTGGTGTACCTGGTGGCGATGACCGACTTCGTGACGGGCCACGTGATGGTCGTCGACGGCGGCCGGCTGATCGGCAAGTAAAGGGTGTTACTCGATAACAGGCTGCGGAGTTGGACCGCCGAGGCCGTTTCGCGGAGCGAGTCGAGACCCCGCAGGGAACCGAGGAGGCTCGGCGAAGTGGAGCGCCGGCCGAGAAGGTCAACTTTGCGGCCCATTTACGGAGCGACACAATGACATACCGCGTCACCGTTCAGATCCATTTCTGTTACGGCCACCGGTTGCTGGATTACGAGGGACCGTGCGCGCACCCCCACGGGCACAACGGCCTGGTCGAGATCGAGCTCGAGCACCAGGAGTTGGATCATCGCGGTATGGTGGTCGACTTTGGTGATGTGAAGCACGACGTCAAGGCGTGGATCGACGAAAAGATGGATCACCAGATGATCCTTCGTGACGACGATCCGATGGTGGCGTGGTTGCGTGATCAGGGGGAGCCGATGTACTTGATGAGCGGCAACCCGACCGCCGAGAACATCGCCCACGAGATCTTCGAGCACGCGCGCGAGCGAGGTTATCCGGTGAGCGCGGTCCGGCTGTGGGAAACCGCGACGTCGTTTGCGACCTACCGAAAGCCGTAAACGCTTGACCGCGGGGTCTAGCCTAGGCCGCGAAGTGCGATCGAATCGCTTCCTCGGCGGCCGGGGCGATCGCTCCCCAGTCCCCGTCGGCCGATTTGCTCACCGTGACCGAGTTTGGCATAAAGAACACCGATTCGACGTTCGCAATCTCAAACAATGCCTGCGCCAACGGTGCGCCTTGGGCCTCCTCCAGTGAGTTGAACTGACGCATCCGCTCCTCGGTCACCGTCTGGTCGACGTGGAACAGGATGCTGTTCGGATTCGGGGTCTGCTGAACGCGGACCGTCACTTCACTCATCGCCATGTCCTCTCCGTCCTATGCATTGGAGTCGTCGCACAGCCCTCGGTGGGCGCGCCCCGACAACACCTGATCGTGATCGACGTCCCACAATAGCGGTTGATCGGGCGGTAGCATGATGCTGGCAGCCCTCACGAGCCGATCGCCATCAGTGAGCCGCGCTTCGACCCGCAGGGTTCCCGTGGGAGTGTTCTGAAAACACGTGAATCCGCCCGGTTGAGCGATGCCGAGCACGGTCTCGTTGGCCACGATCTCAAGTGGCTCCGATTGGTTGTGGCGGACCAACAAGACACCATCGTCGGAATTACCGAAGCCGAGGATCTGTCTCCCACACCCGCCGGCGATCGCAACCGTCAACAGGAGAAACGTGGCGATCCTCGCCGCGGCGCTGGCGTGATCGCCAGGTCGCCTCACCTTTGAGCGTGCGACCTCATCGCACCGCCAACATTCGGTCGAGCGCCACTCGGGCCCAATCGGCCGTATCCTGATCGACCGAGATTTGGTTCACGACGTGACCGCCGACCAGGTTGTCCAGCACCCACGCCAAATGCGGCAAGTCGATCCGGTACATGGTGGCGCACATGCATACTGTCGGGCTCAAGAAGTAGACCCCCCGATCGGGGTACTGCTCCTTGAGCCGATTCACCAGATGGATCTCAGTGCCGATCGCCCACTCGGTGCCCGGTGGTGACTCGCGCACCGTTTTCACGATCATCTCGGTCGACCCGACCTCGTCCGCTTTGTCGACGACTTCCATCCGGCATTCCGGATGGACGAGGATCTTGACGTTTGGTTTGGCTTCGCGGATCCGGTCAACGTGCTCGGCCCGGAAGATGTTGTGGACCGAACAGTGGCCAAGCCACAGGATGATCTTGGCGCGCTCCAACGCGTCCTGCTCGACACCGCCGTTTGGCAGCCGTGGGTTCCACACCGCCATCTCCTCGAGCGGGCACCCCATCGCCTTGGCGGTGTTGCGACCCAGATGCTGGTCCGGGAAGAAGAGCACCTGGCGGCGTTGCTCGTACGCCCACTCGAGCACCGCCCGGGCATTGGTCGACGTGCAGACGATGCCGCCACGCTCCCCGCAAAACGCCTTCAGCGCCGCGCTCGAGTTCATGTACGTGACCGGCATCACTCTTTCAACCGGATCGACACCCATCACGTTGGTCAACGTCTCCCAGCACTCTTCGACTTGTGCGATGTCAGCCATGTCAGCCATCGAACAGCCGGCCGATAGATCGGGGAGAATCACCCTTTGATCCGAACGCGACAGGATGTCGGCCGACTCGGCCATGAAATGAACGCCACAGAAAACGATCGTCGACGCGCTCGAGTCGGCCGCCTGTTGGCTGAGCTTGAACGAGTCGCCGGTCAGGTCGGCGAACTGGTAAACGTCGTTGCGCTGGTAGTGGTGAACGAGGACAACTAATCGATCGGCGAGGGTCGCTTTTGCGGCC
>JBDHIC010000174.1:0-9338 GCA_039589035.1 Gemmatimonadota bacterium
ATCAGCGGTCGTGGCCCGTCCCGCATCCAGGGCTCGGTTCACATCCCGGACCCACTCGAAAACCGCCGCCAGCGCGCGGCTCGAGTTGAGATCGTCGTCCAGCGCGGAGTCAAACTCGGCAGTTGCCTGCTGGGTGCGGTGCGCCAACTCGTCATTCGGCCCCTCGCCCGCTGGCAGCTGCTGTAACCGGTCCGTGAAGTCCGCCAACCGCTCGAGCCCAGCGGCCGCCTGGTCGAGTCCGGCGAAGGTGAAGTTGAATTGCGACCGGTAGTGGACCGATAGCAGCAGATACCGGATCACCCTCGGCCGGTAACCCCGGTCCAACAAGTCTCGGAGTGTGTAGAAGTTGCCGAGCGATTTGGCCATCTTCTGTGGACCCAGTAGCGGACGAACGATTTCCCGGTGGCCGCCTCGGATTGGGCGATCTCGTTCTCGTGATGCGGAAAAACGTTGTCGACCCCACCGGTGTGGATATCGAACGACTCGCCCAGATAGGCCATCGACATAGCAGAGCACTCGATGTGCCACCCTGGCCGGCCACGGCCAACGGTCGTGTCCCACCCCTCCTCGTCCGGCTTGGCCGCCTTCCAAAGGGCGAAATCTTTGGGGCTTTCCTTATCGTATTCGTCGGAGTCGACCCGCGCGCCGTCGCGCATCTCCGAGAGATCGACGCGGGAAAGCTTGCCATAATCAGGAAAGGTGGAGATCCGGAAGTAGATCGAGCCGTCGTCCGCCGTGTAGGTGTGTCCGCTCTCCCGCAGTCGCTCGATCAACCCGACCATCGCCTCGATATGATCGGTGGCGGCCGGATACTCCTCGGCGGGATCGATGCGCATGGCGGCCAAATCGTCGAAGAATGCCCGCTTGTACGGGTCGGTGTACTCACCGATCGACACCCCGGCTTCACCGGCCTTGCGAATGATCTTGTCGTCGACATCGGTCAGGTTCATGACCTGGAGGACATCGTAGCCCCGGCGCTTGAGCACCCGTCGTAGCAGATCCTCGAACAGGAAGGTTCGAAGATTCCCGATGTGGGCAAAGTCGTGGACCGTGGGACCGCAGGTGTAGATCCGCACCTGGCTTGGATTCAACGGTTCGAACTCGACCGTCTCCCGTCGCAGCGTGTCGTGCAGCCTGAGCCCCATCGCTAGCTCTGCTCCGAACCTCCAGAGCTTCCCGGCGCCAAGTTGCCCTTGTACCAAATCGTCCGCTGCGGAAACGGAATCTCGATCCCCTCGGCATCAAACCGATGCTTGATCCGGCGCCGCAGCTCGCGAGCCACGTCCCACTGCTTTAGCGGCAGCGTGCGGGCCATCATGCGAATCACCACGGCTGAATCGGTGAACGCCTCTACCCCAGGCACGGTGGGGGTCTCGAGCAACAGAGCTCCAAACACCGGATCGTCGCTCAATTCGGCGCCGATTTCCTCTAGCACGACGATCACCCGATCCGGGTCCTCGCCATACCCGACACCGATCTCGAGCACCGCCCGCGACCACTCCTTGGTCTTGTTTGAGACGACGCGGATGTCGCCGTTGGGGACGACGTGAACGGTACCGCGAACATCGCGCAGAATCGTCGTTCGCAGGTTGACTTGCTCAACAACGCCACTAACGCCGGCGGTGTCGATCGCGTCCCCCAAAGCGTACTGGTTCTCGAGCAAAATGAAAAAACCACTTATGATGTCCTTGACGAGGGTCTGGGCGCCGAAACCGATGGCCAACCCGGCGATTCCAGCCGTCGCCAGGATCGGCCCCAGCGAGATCCCGAACTCTTGGACGATCATCATCACCGTCACCGCCACGATGACGAGGATCCCGGTCGTGGTAAACACAGTGGCCAGCGTCTTGGCACGTTGTCGAGCTTCATCGGTGTCGTCACCCGAAGCCCGCGCGATACGTGCTCGCACCGCTCTCAGGACGAGGTAAGCAGCCGTCCCGCCCAGCAGCACCAACCCGATCCGGACCCCACGCAGTGTTACTTCGTTCCAATCCATGGCCATCGGTGCGAAGGTAGGGTCAATCAGGCCATGTTACAAACGGTTACCCCGATGCAGACGCGGGTGGCGAAGGCGACGCCGGAGTCGTCGGACCGCCGTCAGTGCCAAATACCTCGCGGATGGCTCCCAAACTGCCGAGCACGCCCGTTACTTCCAGCGGGAGGAAGAGCTTGGTCGCCTGCCCGTCGGCGATCCCCTGGAGGGCGTCTAGGTACCGGATCGCGATCAGGTCCGGGGTCGGGTCACCGGTATGGATCGCACCAAACACCCGCTCGATCGCCCGGCCTTCACCCTCGGCCACCGTCTCGAACTCGTAGCGCTTGCCCTCAGCCACCCGTTTGATCGCTTCCGCTTCTCCCTCAGCCTCCAGGATCTGTTTCTGCTTCACGCCTTCAGCGCGCAGGATCGCCGAACGCTTCTCGCCCTCGGCTTCGGTAACGACCGCTCGGCGAAGTCGTTCGGCTTTCATCTGGCGGTGCATCGCGTCCGTCACGTCCGGCGGTGGCTCGATGCGCTGGATCTCGACCCGCACCACACGGCTGCCCCACTTGTCGGTAGCGTCATCGAGAATCTCTCGAAGCTTGGCATTGATGAGCTCACGTGAGATCAACGCGTCGTCGAGCTGGAGATCGCCGACGACGTTACGCAGGTTGGTCTGAGCGAGTTTCGTCACCGCGAGAATGAAATCGCCCACGTTGTAGAGCAGCTTTACCGGATCCGTGGGCTCGTAGTAGATCACCGCGTCTACGGTCACCACCACGTTGTCTTTGGTGATTACCTCCTGTGGCGGCACATCGACCACCTGCTCCCGCATATCGACTTTCAGCAGCCGTTTGACGAACGGCATCACCCATCGGAGACCCGAGTCTACGGTGGTCTCGTACTTGCCGAGGACCTCCACCAACCCCTTCTCGTACGGTCGAACGATGCGAAATCCGGTGGCGGCAACAAACACGAGCACCACCGCCATAAAGACAAACAGAATGATAATTGGGTCCATCACGCCCCCCTTTCTCGATTATGGGTCATCATTGATCTGCCGGCGCCACGACCAATCGCGCTCCGCGAATCCCAACGACTACGACGTGAGCCCCAGGCTCGAGCGGCTGACCATCCGTAGTTGCGCGCCACTCCTCGGTCTCCACGCGCACCATCCCGGTCGCGCTCTCGGCATCTACTCGCGCCATAACGACGCCGTGGCTGTTCAGGTATCGATTAGCTCCGATTGCGGCAGTGGCTTCATCCTGATGGCTCATGAACTGGCGCACGTACGCCAGCGCGAGGCCAGAGACGAAGAAGAACACCAACCACTGAGCCAACAACTGGACGCCGAGCCACGCCAGCACCGCTCCCGCGACCGCACCGACAGCGAACGGCAGCAGAAAGAAGCTGGCGGTGAAGATCTCACCCAATCCCATGACGATCGCCAGGCTCGTCCACAACCAGCGCCAAGTCGCGCTGGTGGCAGGATCGCCACCGCGGGCAACGGTCAGCGCCAACCCAACTGCGGCCAAGACCAAGACTGCAAAGCCGGCGGCCACGAAACGGGCCTGCCGGTTGCGAGCCGTCTTGCCCGTGGTGACCTCTTCCCATGACGGGACCTGCCCCGCGATTGAGCGCCGCTCGGCTGCCCACGCCTCTGCGAACGCCGGTAAGTCCGACCCGACGACAGCGTGCGCCGACCGCCCCTCCGCCAACACTTGAACCAGATGCTCCTGGAGCTCGGCTCGCATCTCGATCACCGCCTCGGGGGGCACCCCCGTCTCGCGCCAGTAGCGCTCGCAATCGGAAACGACCGTCACTATGTCGCTGTGATCAGACATCGGGCCCTCCTCTCAAGACCGTCTCCACTCCGATCGACAACTCCCGCCACTCTTGAGTCCACTCGTCAAGCCGGTCGCGACCCAGCTGGGCGATGCGATAATACTTGCGCCTCGGCCCCTCCCGCGACGCGACCTGATAACCCTCGACCAGACCCTGCTTCTGAAGCCGACTCAACAGCGGGTAGATGCTACCCTCGCTCACCAAGCCCAGACCCCGTTCGCTAAGCTTCTGAGCCATCTCGTAGCCGTAGCTTGGCTCTTCAGCGACGATCGCCAGCAAGCACATGTCGAGGACGCCCTTCAGGAGCTGAGAACTGCGTTCGGTGCTGACCGCCCTAGCTACCATGCAAGACATGATACCAAATCTAGCCTTGCAATGCAAGGTACCGGTCGAAAAAAGTCTCTCGCGCCCGGGGGCGCTTGTCGCGTCCCAGCGAAGACACGGTCGGTACGAGGCTTTTCAGCGGGCCCCTCGCGATAAACTCGTTCGCCCACCGCGTAAGCCGTTTCACTGTCTGCATCATAATGGGTCGACGCCGGGAAGCGGAGCTCGATCTCGTCGCTCGAGTCAAACAACTCTTGGCGCTCCCTTTGAACCACCACGTACACGCGCCCATCGCGCGCCAGCTGAGCGATCTCACGGGCGTTGCCCGACTGCCAGAAGTTAGCCAGCCGCTCATAGGTGTCCTGGAGCGAGGCCGGCACGGCCGGCACCTGCGGCTGGAACTGAGCACCAACCGGTTGCTGACCGATCTCTTGGGCGTCGACCGACGTCGCGCCGACCGCCACAACGGCGACCGTCACAGCGACAAGGGAGGCGAGCTTGTTGGCCATCGGCTATGAGTACTTTCCTACGTCGGCTTTGTTCCCGCTCCGCTGGGTCGACTTCCGGGCTTTTCGAGCCCGAGCCCGGCTAAACACTGGGAACACTGCCCTGCCGGCACCTGAACGCCCTCCAGGGTGACCAGCGCCGCCGAGGGCACCTGCCACTCGACCTTGCCTCCAGAGCGATCGACAACCGTGGCCACGCCGACGACCTGAGCTTGGTGGCGCTGGAGCAGCTCGACTAGCTCGCGCAATGAGCCGGCGGTAGTCACTACATCTTCGACCGCGACAACCCGTTCACCTGGCTGCAAGTCAAAGCCACGACGAAACACCAGCCGTCCGTCCTTCGACCGTCGCTCAGCCCATATCGAACGGCACCCCCACGCGCGAGCGACTTCGTAGCCGACAATGATCGCGCCCAGTGCGGGCGAGGCGATCGTCGCCGGGGGGGCATCCATGCTCGGCGACAATAGCCCCACCAGATCCCGTGCCGCGGATCGGACCAGATCCGGGCGCTCGAGGAGCCGGGCGCACTGCACATACTCGGGGCTGTGAAGCCCACTCGAGAGTTCGAAGTGGCCCTCGGTGACAGCGCCGATCGCGGCCAGCTGATCGAGCCAGCCCCGCCCGTCGGGGGTCCGACCGCTACTCACGCGGCGATCTCGGCCTGAATCCTGGTCACGGCGGCGGCGGGGTCTTGGGCCTCGGTCACGGCCCGCCCCACCACTATGTATGAGGCGCCGGCCTCCAATGCCGCCTGCGGCGTGGCGGTTCGCGCTTGGCCGCTGTGGTCAGCAACCGACCAGGCCGGCCTGATACCCGGGACGACCAACAGCGGCGCCGGCCCGAGTGCGGTTCTCAGCCGAGCCGCGTCGCTAGCCGCGCACACGCAGCCATCGATGCCCGAAGCGATGGCCATCTCCGCGAGCGCCGTGACGGCGTCACCCAGCGACCTCGCTCCGGGGCCCACGATCCGCGCGTACTCGCCTTCATCCAGGCTGGTAAGCACGGTCACTGCGAGCAGCGTCAACCGGTGGTCGCCGACGTCTGCAGCTCGCCGCGCAGACTCGAGCATTTCGGCGCCGCCAGCGGCGTGCAGCGTGACCAGGTCGACTCCAAGGTCGCCGGCGGCCGCCACGGCACCGGCAACGGTCGCCGGTGTGTCGTGGAATTTGAGATCGAGAAACACGCTGTAGCCGGCACCAACGAGTTCTCGAACGAACGGTGGTCCAACTCGCCCGTACAGGACACTTCCCACCTTATAGCGCTCGACCAAACCGGCCAGCGACGCGACGCATTCCCCTGCATCAGCAACGGTTTCGTGGTCGAGCGCGATGATCAGCGGTGATAAATTCAACCCGTCCAAACGGCTGGCTCAGCCAATCGGCCCTCCCGATGCGCAGCTCCACTGAGTTCGGCGATCGTAGCGCCACGCTGGCAGCAATAACGCTCCAGGCCGGCGATGATCTCTACGCACGCAAGCGGGTTCACAAACGCCGCGGTACCGACCTGGATCGCCTGCGCCCCGGCAAACAGGTACTGAAGTGCGTCACGTTCCAAGCACCGGTCGTCGTTTTTCGACGTCGATCTGCATGCCGTACAGCGTGTTAATCAGCGACACCCCATCGGCGCCCTCATCCAAAGCACAGCCAGCGAACGGAACGACATCGGTCACATTCGGCGACAACTTGACGAATACCGGCAACGAAGTCTCTTCTCTCACCCCCCGAACCGCGGCTCGAAACTGATCCCGATCACAGCCGATGTTTGTTCCACCTTCCTTCACGTTTGGGCACGAAACATTCACCTCGATACCGGCACATCCGATTCCCTCTCGATCGCTCTCGACTCTCGCGGCGATCGCGCGGTATTCGTCGGGGGCGTTGCCGGCGATGTTGACAAGCATCTTGGCCGCGCCGACAATCGCCTTTAAATCCGGCACTTTCTCTTTTACAAACGCTTCCCAACCGACGTTGGCGAGGCCGATCGAGTTGATCATCCCGGCCGATGTTTCCGCCACTCGGGGGGCCGGATTGCCATCCCGCGGCTCGACAAACAGCGTCTTTGTCACAAACCCCCCGAGCGACTCCAGCGGGAAAAAGCGTTCAAACTCGGAGCCGTATCCAAACGTGCCACTGGCAGCGAGCACCGGGTTCTGAAAGGTGATTCGACCGCAGGTGACAGCGAGGGGTTCGTTGCTCACCACGCTAACTTCCCGATCTCCACTACCGGACCCTGAGTGCAGAGCAAGCGGTACCGTGGTGGTGGGTTTCGATTGGGTGCGATGCATGCTTGACAGACGCCAAAACCGCACGCCATGCGCTCTTCGAATGCGAACTGAGCCCCCTCGACATCGTGTTCTTCGAGCTTCGCGGCGGCGGTGCGTAGCATCGGTTGGGGACCGCAGCCGTACCACGCGACTTCTGGCTCCGCCCACCGGTTCTCCAGTCCGTCAACTACCGAACCAGCGATCCCCAAGCTGCCGTCGTCGGTGAACCGTTCCAAGATGTCGAACAGACTCTCTTCGTCCGCCGTCAGCTCGACATGGGAGCGCGCATCGCGCTCTCCATAGTAGAGCTCGATCCTGGCCTGCGGCTGCTCCGCCCGCAGTCGACGAGCCAGGAAGAGAAACGGCGCCAGGCCTATGCCACCGGCGATCATGCGGTGAACCTGGCTCTCGTCACGCGCAAACCCAACGCCCAGCGGTCCGACCAGACGCATCATCGTGCCCGACTCCAGCGTCCGCAGCCACGCCGTTCCACGACCCAGAGCTCGCAACATGAAGAACCACTCTCCATCGCGTACATCGCCGATCGAGAACGGTCGCCCGAGGTAAGCGACGGGTGAGGGCGCGACCGTCGACAGCATGAAAAACTGTCCCGGCTCGCAGGATGTGTCTGAGGGCGGCCGAAAGCGGAGCCAGCTTGTGCCGGTGGCGATGTCGGCGGTCGACTCGAGAGGTAAAGCAAAGACCCCCGCCGCTGTTGGCCCCGGAGTCACTCGGGACGGTCCACTGGTGCACCAAAGCGGGGATCATAGGGCTCGGCCTGGCCCTGTGGCTCTTCGGCCAGTCCGGGGCGCTCCGCGCCATCCACTGGCTCAGCCAAGCCCGGTCGCCTGCGATCGGTGCGAGCCCCATCCCGACGTCGGTCGTTCCGCCGCGCGTAGCGGTCGAGCTGGTCGACGATCCGGACCATCGGGTCGGCCACGTCGGGGAGCGCGGTGGTCAGCGCCGTCAACTCGGGCACCTCGGCGTAGAACTCCATCGGCCGTTCGGGAATATCGAAACCGAGCTCTCGGCGCGCCGAGTCGGCCTCCGGTGTATCCGGGTACTCAGCGATCAACGAACGCAGGTTCGCCGACCCGGTCCCCAATGAACCGCTGCGAAACCTCAGCAGACCAGCAGCTAACATCGCCCGCGGTCGCCACGGCGAGTCCGGATACTCTGCACTCAGTTGTGCGAAGATCGCGGCGGCTCGATCTGGATCGGACTCGACATCGAGGGTTTCCTCACCCAATCGGTACAGGGCTGTCGAGCGTGCCACGTTGGCGTCCTCGATACCGACTATGACCTCGCGACCGGATGCCAATTGCTGATAGTGAATCAAGCGTGCCAACGCCCGCGACTCGGTCCGCGCCGACTCCCCGAAGGCGCTGGTGGGCGAATGAAGAAAAGCGTCCAGCAGAATGTCCAGAGCTTCCTCGTGCTGACGTCTAAGCCGCCAAACGATGCGTCCGCGCTGGAGCGTCGCGCGACTAGCGATCCCCGTGCCGGGTGCCAACTCAGCGGTTCGCCGGTACGCCGCTTCGGCTTCATCCCAAGCCGAATCAGCGGCAAATAGATCGCCGCGTTCGACCTCTGCGATCGCAGCGATCGAGTCAGGTACGCCCAGATCGATGATCTCGGTGTAGGTCGCGAGCGCCTCTTCTCTCTGCCCGGCCAAGCCGAGGGCGTGCGCGATTTTAAGCGCCGCCTGCCGCTGGGCACTCAAATCGGCAGCGTTGTCGCGGTACGCGGCGTAGGCCTCGAGGGCGGCATCGTACTGACCCGCGTTCAGCTGCGCGTCAGCGAATTGAAGGATGAGATTGTGCTCGCGAGCGAACTGCGGATCTTGCTCGAGCAACTGTCGAAAAGTCCCGACCGCCCGATTATGAGCGCCGAGTCCCAGCTCGATCAACGCCTTCTCGTACAGGACTTCAGCCTCGTCGATGCCCTGCGGAGTGCTCCTCAGCAACCCACCCAGCGCCGCTTCCGCCGCACCCAGATCTCCTAGACGCCGGTGACTGCGTACCAAGCCGAGGCGAGCCAACCCCGCTTCATCGCTATCGGGAAAACGAGTCAGATACTCACGAAAGACAGTCGCCGCGTCGCGATGGCGCCCGAGCTGGTAGAACGACTGGGCCAACAACAGCAGGGCATCGTCCGCGTAGCCCGAGTCGCTATGCTGGTCGAGAACGATGGCGCTCTTCTCGGCCGCGCGCTCGAACGCTTCCCGCGCCGGCGCAGGCAGCGAATCCGATTCACCACCCGACAGACGCATCCCTTCCTGATAGGCTTGCTCGGCGTTGTAGAACGTATTCAGGTACGCACAGCCGACGCTCGCCCACACAAGCGACAACGCGACGATGAACGAGTGGGGTGAGACGGATCTAACCGGTGGTCTTGCGCACCAAGGCCCGCTCTCCGTACT
>JBDHIC010000175.1:0-4770 GCA_039589035.1 Gemmatimonadota bacterium
GGACGCCCAGCAACGGCGCCTTCTGCATGATCTCGCCGATCTTCTCGTCACCATACTTGACGCCGATGTAGTACCAAAGCGCTTGCCCAAAGCGATAAACACGGATGTCCTGTGCACGCGACAACTCATCAATCGTCGTCAGGTAACCCGATAGCGATCCGTCCCTCAGCCACATCGCGGTCAACGGATCGATCTCCCCAACGGTGAGGTACTCGGCCATCCCTTCCGCAAACCACAATGGCATGCGGAACGCAAATGGGTTGCCGCCCTGTGACAGAGCACCGCGCCGAAGGATGTCGAACTGGAAGGCGTGAACGAGCTCGTGGGTAAGCGTGTGCTCAAACTCCGGATAAGCGCTCGGGAAGAAGAGCACGATGCGGTTTCTCAACCCTTCCGTGATCCCGCCGGTACCCTCTGAAATCTGGAAGCGAAAAATGTTCGTTTGCTGGAAGTCAGACTGCGACGCATACAGGATTAGTGGCTTGCGCTCGTTCCAGTCGTGGCGAAACACCTTGGAGAGCCTCGCGTACGAACGCTCGGCCATGCGCGCCGCATCGAGGATTGCGTCCTCTGCCTCCGGGTAATAGTGGATATCGAAGTGCTCGGTCTCGAGAACCCGGAAGTCCAGATCCTTGTACTGAACCTTATTCTGTCCGAACTGAGCGTACGCGGGGCTAGCGATCGACCCGCCGATCAGGAGCGCGACGAGGACGACAACATTGCGGGTCACGGAGCGCGCCAAGAGATCTCCCTTCGATATCATCTAAACTCTTTCCTGCGGCCGAAGAAACGCTATAACACCCGTACGAGACGGGCAAATACCCCTGTCCTAAGAAATAGACGTCTCAAATCGCCGGTTTAATCCCCCGGGGGCAATTCACCGTTCTCGGAGAACGTCTCGATCGGCGCATCACCCCACAAACGCTCGAGTTCGTAATAGGCTCGCGCGTCGCGATGAAAGACGTGCACCACGAAATCGATATAGTCGAGCAGCACCCAGTTGCCCTGCCGGGCCCCTTCCACGTGCCATGGACGAGTACCCTCGGCTGTCAACCGCTCTTCGATGCGATCCGCGATCGCCTTGACCTGGACGTCGCTCTCGCCGCTGGCGAGGACGAAGTAGTCGGTGGCAGAAGTCAGGCCTCGAAGGTCGAGCAGCAGCACATCCCGTCCCCGGCGGTCGACAGCCTCCCTGGCTGCCGCGGCAGCCAGGGCACGAATCTCAGCGTCGCTCGAAGTGCGGCGCGCCCGGCGGCTCGGTGGGGTCAACCCTGGTCTCGTGTTACGAGCACCCGGATCGGGACGCTGACTTCGGGATGGAGTCGGATCGAGACTTCGTAATCGCCCAGCGTCTTGATTGGATTGTCCAGCCTTACGTGGCCTCGCGCGGCAGTGAAGCCGCGCTCGACCAACCGCTCGGCGATGTCGGCGGTCGAGACCGAGCCGTAGAGCTGGTCCTCGTCGCCGGCCATCATCTGAAACTCGAGCACCAGCCCGGTCATGGTCGCCGCCACCTCCTCGGCTTTGACCCGCTCCTCGCGCAGCTTCTGCTCGTAGTTCTTACGTTCCTGTTCGATGCGTCGCTTGTTGGCTGCCGTCGCCACGTAGGCCAGGCGCTGCGGCAACAGATAGTTGCGCGCATAGCCGGGAGCGACCTCGACGACGTCGCCGGCATGCCCGAGGTTCTCGACCTCGGCGCGCAGAACCACTTCGGTGTTCTTGCTCATCGTCCGATCCCTCGTTTGCTGATCCGGAGCCGTGATCTCAAAGCGCGTGATCCGGCAGGTATGGAATGAGTGCCAGGAAGCGGCCTCGCTTGATCGCGGTCGCTAGCTGACGTTGGTGTCCGGCGCAGGTACCCGTCACGCGCCGCGGCAGGATCTTCCCACGGTCGTTGGTGAAGCGATCCAACATGTGTTGATCCTTATAATCGATCGCCACTTTGTTCTCGCAGAAGTGGCACGTTTTCTTCCGCCTGTAAGCCACCACTATTCTTCCTCCACACCGGTTTCAGCCGGCTCTTCAGTGCTCGTCGCCGCGGGCTCACTCGTAGTAGCCGCGGGCACGATCGTGGACTCGATCGGGTCGACGATGGTGAGCTGCCGCAACACCTGCTCGTCGAGCTTCGCCAGCCGCTCGAACTCGATCAGTCGATCCGGCTCGGTGTCATATCTGAGAATGATGTAGGTGCCCTGCTCCTTCTTCCCGATCGGGTAGGCCAGCTTGCGAGTGCCCCACTCGGTCACCGTCATCGATTCTTTGGCGTCGTCGACGAGTGCGCCCTGGAGCCGACCCAGCTTCTGCTCGAGCACGGACTCGTCGAGCGTGGAGTCGAAGATGAGAACGGTTTCGTAGGATCTTGGCATGCAATGCTCCCTTCGGTCTGGACGGTCCGCCCCCACAGGGCGAACAGGGATATTGGAAAGAGCCCAGAAGCTATCGCCCAGGCGCCTCGTCGTCAACGCGTTTTGCCGCGTCAAAGAGAGCCGCTATCTTCGGGCGGATGACGCTGATCCGCGACCAAGTGACGGCCAAGATCCAGGCCGCGATCCCCGACGCCAAGGTGGAAGTGATCGACCTTACAGGGACCGACAACCACCTCGAGGCGCGCGTGATCTCTTCCTCGTTCGTAGGGAAATCGCTGATCGAAAGACACAAGATGATCTATGCGTCGCTCAAGGAGTGGATCGACGACGATACCGTTCACGCGTTGGCCATTAAGGCCTGGACGCCTGAGGAAGGAGCCAAATGCAACCCGAGGTGAAACAGCGAATCGAAGCTCAGATCCGGGAGAACCCGGTTCTGCTCTATATGAAGGGCACCGAGATGTTGCCGCGCTGCGGATTCAGCGCCGCTACCGTAGAGACCCTGCGCAACGCCGGAGCCGCAGGGCGGATCCACGCGATCGATGTGCTGGCCGACCCAGAGCTGTGGCAGGCGATCCGCGAGTACAGCGACTGGCCGACGATTCCACAGGTATACATTGGCGGTGAGTTCATCGGTGGCTGTGATATTACGCGCGAGCTTTTCGACAGCGGAGAGCTTAAAACCAAGATCGGCGCTGCTCTGGAAACCGCCGGCGCGGGGGCTGAAGAGTAAGAACAACAGGCGATAAGCGAACATGGGGTTGGCTCGCCGGCGCCATGTTCCTCCTGGTCGTCGCTAACGGTCGGTGGATCTTCCCGCCGGCAACCTGGATCGCCCCGATCGCGTGGCTGCTATTTCTGGAGCGATCCCGAGCGCTGACCGGGCTGCTGATTGGCGGCGTCGCCTACGTCGGCGTCCAGTTCGTGGCCTGGGATGGGCTCATTCCAGCACCCGGGATCTTGTTCTTCCTGATCGCCGGTGCCTACGGGCTCATCTATTTCCTACCGTTCGCAGCTCACCGCTTGCTTGCACGCCGCGTGGCCGGGTTCGCTCAAACGCTCGTGTTCCCGCTCGCGTGGGTGACCACGGAGCTTGTGCTCCAGCGCTGGATCACCCCGTACGGAAGCTGGTTCTCGCTGCCGTACACCCAGGCGAACAGCCTGGTGCTGGCCCAGCTCGCCTCGGTGACCGGAATCTGGGGTATCTCGTTTTTGATGACGTGGTTCGCAGCCGTGGTCGTCTGGTCGTTGACCGGCCGCCAGACGGCCGCGGAGCGCCGCGGTGGGTTGGCGCTCGTCACCGCAGCCATCATCGGCGTGCTCCTCTTCGGGTACGCGCGGCTCGCGGTTCGACCAGTTGAAGAGCAAGCAACCGTGCGGGTAGCCGGGCTTGTTCCGTCGGCACCACTCATGGACGAGCTCGAATCGGCATTCGATCCGGTCCGCAGGGGCGAGGCGATCAGCGCTACGTCATTGGCACATCTCGAGGCCGCGGCCGCGCGGCTCAACAACGATCTGTTCGCTCGAAGTAGCCGAGAAGCGCAGGCCGGCGCCGACATCGTCGCCTGGTCCGAGACGGCCGGACGCATCACGAAACGACATGAACAACTGCTCTTGGACCGTGGACGGCAGTTTCTGGGACCCCGACGGCGAGCCGCCGCTGGAGAACAAAGTCGCGGCTATCCAGCCAACCGGAGAGGTCGCTTGGGAGTACCGGAAAGCACATCCGATCGTGGGCGCGGAGTCACCGCTCATGAGTCCCGGAGATGGCGTCGTACGCACACTCGACACCTCGACGGGACGAGTCGCAGCCGTCATCTGTCACGATCTCGATTTCCCAACTCTTCTCGCACAAGCCAATCGTAACGATGTCGGACTGGTAGTCGGCCCGTCGGCGGATTGGGCGGCGATCACCCCACTCCACGCCGACATGGCGATCTTCCGAGCGATCGAGAACGGGTTCTCGTTGTTTCGACCGACCAGCAACGGACGGTCGATCGCCACCGACGCCTGGGGTCGAACGGTGTCGATCGTCGACTATCCGGACGACGCGATGGTAGCCCATTTACAAGTCGCAAGGGTCCCTACCGTGTACGGTTCGATAGGCGACGCGTTCGCTTGGCTCTGTCTGATGGGGTTCGTGGCGCTCGCCGTGATCGGTGTCGCCCGCGGTAGAGACTCTCACGGGGAAGCGTGAACCGATCCTGATGCGTCGCACGTCGATCGCTCTCGCGCTTTTGCTCGCCGTTATCCAACCGAACCGAGTGGGCGCACAAGACCTCCCCCCTGTTCTTCCAGATCGTGACGTTCGCATCTACGAATTGATCGACGCCGTGTCCGCCGATCGCATCGAGCGCGACGTCCGGACCTTGGCCGGGTTCGGGACCCGACACACGCTTTCCGA
>JBDHIC010000176.1:0-10461 GCA_039589035.1 Gemmatimonadota bacterium
TTGAACTCCTCGAAGATGACCTCGTCCATCCGGCTGCCGGTGTCGATCAACGCCGTAGCGACGATCGTCAGCGAGCCGCCTTCCTCGATGTTGCGTGCGGCGCCAAAGAACCGCTTGGGCTTGTGCAGCGCGTGAGCGTCGACACCACCCGAAAGGATCTTGCCGGAGTGTGGCACGACGACGTTCTGAGCGCGTGCCAACCGGGTGATCGAGTCGAGCAGGATCACGACGTCGTGACCGTTTTCGACCAGTCGCTTGGCTTTCTCGATGACCATGTCTGCGACCTGGACGTGGCGATCAGCCGGCTCATCGAACGTCGAGGCGATGACCTCACCGTCGACCGAGCGCTCCATGTCGGTCACCTCTTCACCCGCGTTGACCTTTCCCAATCGGAGAGAACAGGTCCATGATGCGCATCGATAGATCGCCGTCCTTGCGCTCGAGCTGGCACCCTTCCTCGGGATAGAGCGGTCGCAGGTTGTCGAAAAAGACGGTGTGCTTGGCATGGTCGGGATCGGTGTAGTTGACCGCTTCGACTTTGAGCAGCGCGAGGTACCGTTCGCCTTCCTTTGGCGGACGGACCTGGCCCTGAATCGTATCGCCGGTCTTCAGATCGAAACGCTTGATCTGGCTCGGGGAGACGTAGATGTCGTCGGGTCCGTACAGGTAGTTCCAATCCGGACTCCGAAGGAAGCCATACCCTTCGGGCAGGATCTCGAGCACACCCTCGCCTCGCAGAACGGTTTCGTTGTCGAGCAGGTTCTGCTCGATCTTGAAGATCAGATCTTGTTTGCGCAGGCCGGCGTAGTTCTGAATGCCAAGTTCTTCCGCTGTCTGGTGGAGCTCGGGGATCGACTTGGACTTGATTTCGCCGATGTCCATAACGGGTGCGTCTGGACCGGGCGTCGGCGGGCGCCTGTGATGTCGTGCGCGAGGAGCGCGAGAACGGGAACGGTTCAAGTGGGTTACCTCTGTGCGGTGAGCGAAGGGAACGGCCGTTGGGCCGTGTCCGGTTGCCTTTGTAAAAGGAATACGGGGATTCGACAGCGGAGATTTGCTCTCGATTGAGCATATTACCATAGCTGGCCTGGGGTGTCAAGCCGGCGCCGGGAGTCGGTACATTTCCCATCTCTATGAATGAGGCGACTTTGCTGCAACCGACGCCCGGACTGAGGGCCGTCGTCGAACGGCTCGTGTCGGCCGGTCACCCGGCCTACGCGGTAGGCGGCGCCGTGCGCGACCGCCTGCGCGGCGAGCGGGTCGGCGACTGGGACGTGGCCACCGCGGCGCACCCGGAGGTCGTCCAGTCGCTCTTCCCGATCACCTTCCCGATCGGGGTCGAACACGGCACCGTCGGCGTGCGAGCCGAGGACGAGACGATCGAGGTTACGACCTTTCGGACCGACGTCGCGACGGACGGGCGTCACGCCGAGGTTCGGTTTGGCGCCACGCTCGAGGAGGATCTGGAGCGGCGCGACTTTACGATAAACGCGATCGCCTGGGACCTGGAGAAGGGTACCGTCATCGATCCGTTCGATGGACGCGGCGATCTCGAAGCCGGTGTTCTTCGCGCGGTCGGGGAGCCCGATCGACGGTTCCCGGAGGATTATCTGCGCGTCTTGCGCGCGTTCCGGTTCGCCGTTCGGTTTGGTCTCGAGATCGAACCCGAGACCGAGCGCGCTCTCGAGCGCCACGCCGCCGGCGTCGTTCACCTCTCGGGGGAGCGGGTGCGGGACGAGCTCCTCAAGACGCTGGCCGAATGTCGCTCGGTGTCGTTCGTCATGGACATGTGGCGCCAGTATGGCGTGATGGCGCTCTTGTTCCCCGAGCTGGCGGTGTGCTTTGGTGTCGAGCAGAACGTCTACCACGCCGACGACGTCGGTATCCATACGCTGTTGGTCGCCGACAACGTTCACCCGCGGCGGCCGTTCCTGCGGGTGGTGGCGCTGTGTCACGATCTGGGGAAGCCGATGGCACGCGAGGTTCACCCCGAGACGGGGGACTGGACGTTCCCGCAGCACGAGGTGCCGAGCGCGCGGTTGACCCGGCAGGCGCTGCGGCGGCTCAAGTTCTCGCGCCGCGAGGTCGCTCGGGGTTCGCACCTGGTCCGGGTGCACATGGATCTGCTGCCGCCGGATGCGTCGGACGCCGCGATTCGGCGCTGGATCCGGCGCGTGGGCGAGGAGCACCTGTGGGATCTGTATCGTCTCCAGCTCGCCGACTGGCGCGGGAATCGCAAACGCGCCGAGCGCCCGCCCACGCCGATCGTCGACTTGTACCATCGGGCGCGCCGCGTGCTCAAGCAACAGACCGCGCTGCGGGTCGAAGATCTGGCGATCGATGGCAACGATCTGACGGCCATGGGGCTCGCGCCGGGGCCCGAGTTCGGTCAGACGCTCGAGTGGTTGCTCGAACAGGTCATCGAGCAACCGGCGCTCAATGCCCGGGAGACGCTGTTGGAGATGGTTCGTGAGCAGACCGGACTCCAGCCGGTGAACCACACGTGAGTCGGCTGGGGCGTGACCATTACGATCGCGACACGCTCGAGGTCGCACCGGCGCTGTTGGGGTGCACTCTGGTCCACGACGGACCCGACGGTGTGGCCAGCGGTCGGATCGTCGAGGTCGAGGCTTATCAAGGCGAGGACGATCCGGCGTGTCACGCGGCCGCCGGGCGCACCGGGCGCACCGAGCCGCTCTACGGCCGGCCGGGACACGCGTACATCTATCTTATCTACGGGATGTACTATTGTTTGAACGCGGTGACCCGAGCCGAAGGGCTGCCGTCGGCGGTTTTGATCCGCGCGCTGGAGCCGCTCGAGGGGTTGAATCGCATGCGCGGTCGTCGCGCCGCGCGGGCCAAGCGCCGTTCACCGATCGTCGATCGAGACCTGACCAACGGGCCCGGCAAGCTCTGCGACGCGCTGGGGCTCACGCTCGAGCACAACCGCCTCGACCTGACCGGCGACACGTTGTGGATCGAAGCCGGGCCGCCGCCGGCCGAGATCGCGTGGAGCCCTCGGGTCGGGATCAAAGTAGGGACGGATCGGGTCTGGCGGTGCTTCGACCCCGAATCGCCTTATGTTTCTAGGACCCGGATCAACCACGAAGCGGTGGTAAGGCCGAGCCCCGTAATGAGTTGACGATACCGAATGGAGATGGAGCACCAATGAACAAGAGTTTTGTCGATCATTTACAGTTCTTGCCGATGCCGTCGCGCGATGGTGTGCGACAGCCGGACGGAGATCATCGCCCCGGTGGGCTCGGGTTACGCACGCTGGCCGATCTGCTCGGCCCGTTGGGGTGGACCGCGCGGCACGAGGACTTCGGTTTCGAGAAACCGGTAGCGGAAGCGCGGATTACCGAAGCGTACGCGCGCGCGATCGGCGACGCGGTGCTATCGGCGTGGGACCGGACCCGTTTCCCGGTCGTGTTTAGCCTCGTCAATGCTTGCGCGCTGGGGGTCGTCGACGGATTTGGACCGCGCGTCGGCGTGTTGTGGTTTTCGCCGCGCGCGGATTATGCGATGCGGGGGCTTCTCCGCCGTCCAAAGCGCGATCGGACGACGCTGTCGATGATGACCGGTCGTCAACAGCGCGACAGCATGGCCGTCAAGCCGTGCAAGCTCTCGGGACGCAATGTGATCGTGGTCGGCGGTCAGAGGCTCGACGCCGGCGAGTCCCGAGCGTTGGACGACGACGGGATTCGCGTCATCGGCCCGGGCACGTTGTCGGGCCTGACTGCAGCCGTGGCCGATACCGACGTCGACGGTTGGTACGTGCACATCGATGCCACGGTGCTCGAGCCCGAGGGCGTGCCGGCAGCGGACGAGACGGTCGAGGACGCGCTGGCACCGTCCGAAGTCGTGGCGGCGATCGAGAATGCGCTCGGGGACCAACCGATTCAGTGCCTGGGCCTCGCTCGCTACGACCTCAATCGCGACGTCGGTGGGGTCACGGCTCAGACCTTGGCCGGGCTTCTCGATCGCACCATCGTTCTCGCCGGTGGCCAACCCGATCCCCAGACGAGGGAGACGGCGCGGGCCAGTTGATGGACCTCTTCGAGCAGCTGGCTGGCGAGCGGTTGGATGCCGGCGCGCCGCTGGCGGATCGACTGCGCCCCAGATCGTTGGTCGCTCGTCTTCTGGGGTCCGCCGGGCACCGGAAAGACGACGTTGGCGTGGATCATCGCCGAGGCCACCGGGTCGCGGTTCGTGTGGTTCAGCGCCGTCACGATGGGTGTCGCCGACGTCAAGCGGATCGTCGCCGAAGCGCGCGAGACGATCGGCACCACCGGTCAGCGCACGATCCTCTTCTGCGACGAGATCCATCGCTTCAACAAGGCACAGCAGGACGCGTTTCTGCCTCACGTCGAAAAGGGCGTCGTCACATTGATCGGCGCCACGACGGAGAACCCGTCGTTCGAGATCAACGCCGCGCTCCTGTCGCGACTCCGGGTCTACACGCTCGAATCGCTGACACCGGAACAGATCACCGTGTTGGTCGATCGCGCGATGGACGATTCCGAAGTCGGTCTCGCCGGTCGGGACCTCGTGCTCGACGACGACGCGCGCGAGTTCGTCTGTGAGTCCGCGCAGGGCGACGCCCGGGTGGCGCTGTCGACGCTGGAGTTGGCCGCATCGCTGGCGGCCGACAGCGCGACGATCACCCGCGACCAGGTCGAGGCCGCGCTGCAGAAGAAAGCGCTCCGCTACGACAAGGCGGGGGAAGAGCACTACAACATCATCTCCGCGCTCCATAAGTCGCTGCGCGATTCCGATCCGCACGCGGGGCTGTACTGGCTGGCGCGGATGCTCGAGGCCGGCGAGGACCCGCTGTACATCGCGCGACGGCTGGTGCGCTTCGCCTCCGAGGACGTCGGGTTAGCCGATCCAAACGCGCTGCCACAGGCGGTCGCCGCCCAGCAGGCGGTTCACTTCATCGGCATGCCCGAGGGCGCGTTGGCGCTGGCCCAGGCGGCGGTCTACCTGGCGATCGCGCCCAAGTCGAACGCCATCTACCGCGGTTATGGGCGCGCCGCCGCCGATGCCCGCGACACCGAGCGCGAACCGGTGCCGTTACACTTGAGGAACGCACCGACGGCGCTCATGAAGGACCTCGGTTACGGTGCACGGTACCGGTATGCACACGACTATGATGACGCCGCTATCGACCAACAGCACTTGCCGGAGCCACTGGCCGGCCGGACCTACTACGAGCCCACCGACCGTGGGTTCGAGGCGCGATTGAAGGAACGCATGGCGGAGATGATGGAGCGGCTCAAGTCGACCCAGGGGAGCACGACGAAATGACGTACCGCGTGACGCCACCCGCCGAACCCGAGCGCGTCGTGCTGGTCGCGGTCGGCGGTCCAGTCGCCAATGAGGACGGCGTCGTATGGTCGGAGCAGACGTTGCTCGAGGAGCTCGATGCGCTCGCCGTATCGGCCGGCGCCGAGGTCGTCGGCCAGATCGTCCAGCGCCGTCAAGCACCAGACAAGCGCTACTATATCGGAGCCGGCAAAGCGAACGAGCTCAAGGAAGAGGTGCTCGCCACCGATGCCGAGCTGGTGCTGTTCGACAACGATCTATCGCCGGCGCAGGGGAAGAACCTGGAGGATCTGGTCGGCGTCCGGGTGCTCGATCGTTCCGAGCTCATCCTCGACATCTTTGCCGATCACGCCCGAACCAACGAAGCCAAGCTCCAGGTCGAGCTGGCGCAGCTACAGTACCTCTTGCCGCGGTTGCGGCGGATGTGGACGCACCTTTCGCGGATCCGTGGCGGCATTGGCTTGCGGGGACCCGGTGAGACACAGCTCGAGGTCGACCGGCGGGTCATCCGTCACCGGATCGGTGTGCTCAAGGAGAAGCTGTCGCACATCGAGGAGCGGCGGAGCCTGCAGCGCAAGAGTCGGCGCGACGCGTGGAACGTCGCGCTGGTCGGGTACACCAACGTCGGCAAATCGACGATCATGAACCGCCTCTCGGGCGAGCGACTCCGAGTCGAGGACAAAGTGTTCGCCACGCTCGACGCCACCACCCGGCGGATCGATCTGGACGACGATGAGGAGGTCCTGCTGACCGACACGGTCGGGTTCATCCGCAACCTGCCGCATCACCTGGTGGCATCGTTCCGGGCCACGCTCGAAGAAGTGCTCCACGCCGACTTGTTGTTGCACGTCGTCGACGTCTCCGATCCCCACCACGCGGATCAGATGCGGGTCGTCCGCGACGTGCTGGTTGATCTCGAGGCCGAGGACGCGCCCATGATCCACGTCTTCAACAAGTTTGATCGCGTTCCGGCGGGCGAACGGGCGAGCTTGCGGGCTCAGATCGTGGCCGACCACCCGAACGCGGTCATGGCATCGGCGATCGAGTCGCGCGGCCTGGAGGCACTGACCGAGGCGCTGACCGAATTTCTCAAGGCGCGAAAGGCGCGCGTCATCGTTACGTTACCGCTCAACGACACGCGTGCGTTGGCACGGCTCCACGAGCTGGGCGACGTGCTGGAACGCCGCTACACGGACTCTGTCGTCGAGGTCGAGCTCGAGACGCGGCCCGAAGTGGTGGCTCGGATCGAGCAAAGTGGGTTTCGGGTCGAGGAGGTCGGGTGAGGAAGAAAGCGCCATCGGTGTTTGTCTATGGCGCCGGCCGGGTCGGGTTGGCGATCGCCAATCTGGCGCGGGAGCGGGGCGTCGACGTCGTCGGGCTCTGGAACCCACACCCGCTCAAGCCACGGCGGGCGGCGTTAGCCGAGGGGTTCGATGTGGCGATCAACGCGCAGCCGCCTGCAGTCCGCGCCGATCTGTGGCTGATCGCGGTGCCCGACGACGCGATCTGCGCCACCGCCGAGCGGCTGGGTCGAGCCACCGGGCCGCGCCCCGCTGTTGTAGCGCACTGCGCGGGCGCCCATCCGGCCAGCCTCTTGCAGTCACTGTCCAAAGGTGGGGTAGCGTGTGGCTCGTGGCACCCGGCGATGACGTTTCGTGGCGCGGAGAGCGACCCGGCCGCGCTGGCCAGGGCGATCATCGTGATCGAGGGCGACGAAGCGGCGGTCACCGTGCTCGAAGCGTTTAATGAAGCGCTCGATTTGCGCTTTATCCACGTCGCGGCGGAGAGCAAGCCGCAGTACCACGCCGCGCTCGTGTTTGTCGCCAACGGGCGGGTCGCGATAGACGCGGCCGCGGCGGCGCTCTTGCTGCAGGCCGGGATCGATGCCGAGACGGCGCGGGATTTGATCGCTCCGCTAGCGGGCCGAACCGACGAGAATCTGGCCACGAAGCTGCCTGATCAGGCGTTGACAGGACCGGTGGCCCGGGGCGACGTCAAAACCGTTCGGGAACAGCTGGATGCCTTGGCGCCGTATCCAAAGGTGTGTCAGCTGTACCGTGCACTGGGTGCGATCGCGCTGGAATTGGTCTCATTGAAGACTATAGGAACGAGAGAGAGGAAATACATGCTAACGTTAGCCGACATTCGAGAGAACGCTGAGGTCACCCACTACTTGGATCGTGCCGATGGCGTTCTCGAGTCGATCGGTTACACCGAGCACGGCCGGCGTCACGCAAACGTCACCGCGCAGCGCGCCAAAGCGGTAGTCGAAGCGCTCGAACGGCCGGCCAGGCAATGCGAATTGGCCGGAATCGCCGCGTACTTGCACGACATCGGCAACATCGTCAATCGTGATCATCACGCGCAGTCGGGAGCGGCGATCGCCCACGGTCTCTTGCGCGACGCCGGATTGTCGATCGAGGAGACGATCGAGGTCGTGACCGCGATCGGCCATCACCACGAGACCGACGGTGCGCCGGTCAGCGACATCGCGGCGGCGCTGATCCTGGCCGACAAATCCGACGTCCATCGATCCCGCGTCCGCGACAAGGCGATGATCCACCTCGACATTCACGATCGCGTCAACTACGCCGTCACGCGCTCGTCGCTCAAAGTCGTCGGGCCGCATGAGGCCAAAGAGCTGAAGGGTGAGCGCGGGAACGGGAACGACTCGAACGGGCAGAACTCGAACCCCAGCGCCACCGCGCAGGACATCGCGCAGTTCACGGCGTCGGACTACGACGAGGGCGAGACCTCCGAAACGAAGCCCGCCATCACGCTGGCGCTGACGATCGATACCAAGATCTCGCCGGTGATGGAGTACTTCGAGATCTTCCTGCCGCGGATGATTCTGTCGAATCGGGCGGCGGACAGACTCGGTGCTGTTTATAAGCTGGTCATCAACGAAACCCCATTGATGTAGTCGACACCGTCACTTGAATTTCTGAGCCCCGTCGGACGGTATTGCGAGCATGACCAAGCAGTGGAAGACGTGGATCGGGGTCGCCATCTCGGTGGCCGCGATCTTCTATGTGGTGCGGGGCGTGCACTGGGACGAGGTCGGCTGGTCGCTGAGACGAGCCGATCTCGGGTTGCTCGCGCTCGTGTTCGTGGTGAACCCGTTTATAAACGTCCTCATGCGCGCCATTCGCTGGAAGATCCTGCTCAAACCATACGGTCATGTACCGTTGGCGGGGTGTGTTAGCGCCACCGCCATCGGACTCATGGCAAACAACGTCTTGCCGGTGCGGATCGGGGAGTTCGTTCGCGCCTACGCGCTCAATCGCCGTGAAAAGGTCCCCACCGGAACGGCGTTCGGAGGTCTTTTTGTCGAGCGGATGCTCGATGGGTTCGCGCTGCTCACGATCCTGTTCTTTCTCACGCTCAGTTTTCCGTTTCCCGATTGGGTCGACACTGTCGTACGAGTGACGCTCTACGTTTTTGTCGGGTTTCTCGCCTTTCAGGCTGTGCTCGCGTTTCACCCGCAGGCATTCCTTCGAGCATCGAGATGGCTGACGCGCAACTTGCTCGGTGGTCGATTCGAGGAGTCGATCGAGCGTGTGTTGGTGACGTTCGCCGATGGGTTCCAGCTCCTGCGCCAGCCGGTTTTGGTCGTGCTGAGCTTTGTCCTGGCGTTTGTTCAGTGGGTGCTGATCTCGTCCGTTTACGTGTTCGGGTTGCGGGCGTTCGAGCTGGGGTACGTCGGGTGGATCGGGGCGTTTTTTACCAGTTGCGTCGCCACGCTTGGCGTGGCCGCGCCCTCGGCGCCCGGCTTCGTGGGTACCTATCAGGCGTTGATCGTCAAGAGCCTCGAGGTGTTCGCCGTCGATCGGACCACCGCGTTCTCGTTCTCGGCCGGATTTCATGCCGTGACGTGGTCGGGGGTCACGCTGCTCGGTCTGTTCTTCTTCTTCCGGGAAGGGCTGTCGTGGCGCGAGATCGAACACTCCGAGGAACAGATGGGGAAGGAGCTCGAAGCCGAGTTTGAAACGGTGATCGAGCCCGAGATCGAAGCCTCCGATCTGTGATGTCCAGAGAGATCTGGCAGGCGCCGGCCAAGATCAACCTGTACCTGGAAATCACCGGTCATCGTGACGACGGTTACCACACCGTCGATACCGGCTATCAATCAATCGATCTAGCGGATACCGTGACGCTCAAGCCCGCGCCATCGGGTCCCGATGTCACGTGCGAGGTGGTCGGGGAGTGGGCCGAGCACGTCCCGCAGGGCGACGAGAATCTGGCCGCGCACGCGGCTCGGCTGATCGCCGAGCACACCGGTCGTGACCCACGCGTCGCGATCACGATCGAGAAACGGATCCCGGTTGGTGCAGGTCTTGGCGGTGGATCGAGTGACGCCGCGGCGGTATTGATGGCGCTGGCACGCCGGTTCGCCGTACCCGATCCCGAGAACACGCTTGTCGATGTCGCCCGCGAGCTGGGCGCCGACGTGCACTTTTTTTTGCAGGGTGGCACGCGGCGGGGAACCGGCGTCGGCGAACAGCTGAAGGCGATGGATCCGCCAGCCGAGCGGTGGGGGATTCTCGTCTATCCTGGTGTGCGCGTTTCGACCGGATGGGCGTACGACGCGTACGACGCGGTGGGGAAGGGGTCATCCGGTAACGCGCTCGAGTCGGTCGTCGTCGAGAAGTATCCGGTGGTGGGTGAAGCTCTGGGGATTATGCGGGGTGGATCTGCTGTGATTGCACAAATGTCTGGGAGCGGAAGTGCTGTCTTCGCGCTCTATCAAAGTGCCAGTGAGCGGGACGCGGACATCGATCGTGTGAACAGCGGCGCCAGTGAGCTCGCCGACGCGCGCGTCTGGCCCTTCGAGTGCATCGGCCACGGTGTCAAACAGCTAGCGGACTCGATCACCCCAGACCCGCCCGTTGTTGGGCCCTAGTTTAATGGCAGAACATCGGCCTTTGGAGCCGAGAGTCCAGGTTCGAATCCTGGGGGCCCAACCAAGACTGATCTGCTAAACGACAAACCGATTGGGAAACCGAGAGAAGGGGCGGTCCCGAAGAACCGCCCCAGAGGTGATCTGTAACTCCCGAAGCAACTCTTGAAGTGGTGCCTCACACTCTTTGGCGAGCGCCTAAGCTCCCGGCTCAATCACTGCGCGCAATTGCC
>JBDHIC010000177.1:0-3971 GCA_039589035.1 Gemmatimonadota bacterium
GGAACGTGCTCGCTTTGAAGCGGCGCTGTCAACATTGGATGTGTCGTACTTCTATGAGCGGGTCGACGGACAAGCGGTTGCCACCGTGACGTACCCCAAAGCTCCCGTCTTGCCACCCGAGTGGCGATGGAACCTGGCTCTCTTCCTGCTGACCGTTGTTTCGACGCTTTGGGCCGGGGCTTTTCTCGCCGGGGAGTCGCCAGACTTCTTTCTTCGAGACCCGGGCAGATTCATAACAGGGCTACCGTTCTCGGCATCGATCATGGGGATCCTAGCGGCGCATGAGTTTGGCCACTACATAGCAGCACGCCGTTACGGACTCCACGTAACGCTGCCGTTCTTTATCCCGCTGCCGCTGATCTCTCCGATCGGAACCCTCGGTGCCGTGATACGGATGAAGACACCGGTCTACACGCCGAGAATGCTGCTCGACGTCGGTGCTGCGGGCCCATTGGCCGGCATGTTGGTGGCGATCCCAGTTGCGATCTACGGGATCCAGACTTCATCTGCACTCCCCATCGGTTCGGTCGAGGGAATCCAGTTGGGCGAGCCACTCTTGTTCAAGTGGTTCGTGGTGTGGTTTGCCAGCTACCCGGAGACGACACACGACTTGTTTCTTAATCCAGTCGCGTTCGCTGGGTGGATCGGGTTGTTCGTTACAGCGCTCAACATGTTGCCGATCGGTCAGCTCGACGGTGGTCACGTGCTGTACGCTCTCATAGGTCGCGGCCAACACAAAATCGCTCAGGTTTTCTTTTTCGCCTTGCTGATTATGGGCTGGTGGTGGTCGGGATGGTATCTGTGGGCGATTCTGGTCTTGTTCATTATTCGCATCAAGCATCCCCCCGTGCTCGATCCCGATCAACGGTTGGGCCCTGGTCGACAGATCGTGGGCTGGCTGTCGGTCGCGATCCTCATCTTGTGTTTCGCGCCCATCCCGTTTGAGTTCTAGGGTTCGCCTGTTTTTTGCTATCCGTCCCACCGACGAACGACGAGCGCCGAGTTCTTTGAGCCAAATGCGATGCAGTTGACGACTGCGACCGCGAGGTCCGCCGGGCGCCCCTCGTTGGGGACGTAATCCAGATCGCATGCCGGGTCCGGTTGCTCGTAGTTGATCGTGGGCGGGAGCCAGCCGCTGCGCAGCGCCTCAATCGTTTCGACCAAACCGGCTGCGCCACATGCGCCCTGGGGATGTCCGATCATCGACTTTAGAGCTGACGAGGGAACATCGGGACGACCGGCGAGCGCAACTCGGACGGCGTATGTCTCGATGCGATCGTTTAGCTCTGTAGCGGTTCCGTGGAGGTTGACATAATCGACGTCTTGGGGCGTTACGCCGGCGTCACGGAGCGCTACGGTGATCGCCCGGGCGGCCTCTTCGCCCTCGGGCTCGGGTCGAACTCGGTGGTAGGCGTCGCATGTCGTCCCGTATCCGGTCAATTCACCCAAGATCTTAGCGCCGCGCTCGCTCGCGCTGGCCAGCGTCTCGAGCACCAACATCCAAGCCCCTTCCCCCATCACAAAGCCGTCGCGATCGACGTTGAAAGGGCGCGACGCACGGGCGGGGTCGCCGTTGCGCGTGGTCATCGTTCCCATCCGGCAAAAGCCAGCCATCACACCCGGCACAATGCACGCCTCAGCACCGCCGGTGATGATGCGATCGGCCCACCCCGATCGGAGTGCCTGCAAGGCGTACCCCGCAGCATCCGAAGCCGACGTGCACCCGGTCGAAACGACATGGCTCATACCACGCAGGTTGAAAGCCATCGAGATCTCACTGGACAACATGCCGACAAAAGATGCCACGACGGCGTACGGGCTCATCCTCCGATAACCCGCGTTGAAGTACGTCTCGTACTGTCCCTCGCCAAAGGCGATGCCTGCGGCCCCGGTTCCGATCAGCACGCCGGTCCGCTGTCGTTCGTCGGTGGTCAGCCGCTCGGGGTCGATGTGGGCATCCAAGAGTGCCTCTTCGGTCGCTGAGAGTGCCATCGCTACGACGCGCATTTGATAGCGTCCGATGCGGCGTGGTAGGTGGGCCTCGACGTCAAATCCGTTTACTTCGCCAGCGACCTTGCAAGGGATGGTAGCTGGGTCGAACTGCGTGATCGGCCCGGTCCCGCTCGTGCCGGCCGCGCACGCCTCCCAGAAACTCCGCCGGCCGATTCCATTCGGACTCACGGCGCCCATGCCAGTAACGACGACGCGTTCGGTGTCTCTCATGAGGCTCGAATATAGAACCAGCGCTCCAGGTTCCCTCTCGATGCGTGGCGCGTGGGATTGTCGGTCGTAACTTTCACTGGTGAGCCACGAACGCTACGTAAGGCAGACGATACTCCCCGAGATTGGATCCCGGGGGCAGCAGCGCCTCGCTGATGCTCATGCGGTGTTGGTGGGTTGTGGTGCGCTGGGCTCCCACCAGGCACAGTTGTTGACGCGTGCTGGAGTCGGGTCGTTGACGATCATCGATCGCGATTTAGTCGAGCGGTCGAACCTCCA
This sequence comes from Gemmatimonadota bacterium, assembly GCA_039589035.1. GTDB lineage: Bacteria > Gemmatimonadota > Gemmatimonadetes > JACCXV01 > JAHWKZ01 > CAMYLR01. The sequence goes on from JBDHIC010000177.1 coordinate 2,500, forward strand.
GCGGCAGGTTCTCTTCACCGACGGCGATGCCGACGCCGAGACCCCCAAAGCGATGGCCGCCGAGCGTGCGCTGCGCGCGGTGAATCCGGATGTGCGGATCGAGGGCGTCGTGGATGATCTCAACGCGGTGACCGCGGATCAGCTCTTGGCTGACGCAGACGTGCTATGTGACGGCACTGACAACTTCGAGACACGCTACCTGATCAACGATTTCTCGGTTCGCGAGGGTGTCCCGTGGGTGTATGGCGGTGTGGTGGCGACTGGCGGCCTCGTCTTGCCGATTGTGCCTGGTCGGAGACCGTGCTTGAGGTGTGTGTTTGAAAATCCACCACCGCCGGGCGCGCTTCCAACTTGTGACACGGTGGGGGTGCTCGGGTCCGCAGCCGCCGTGATCGCCGGCATCCAGACGACCGAGACACTAAAGATCCTGGTCGGTGCTGAGGAGCAGCTGCTGGACGGTCTCGTACGTTACGACGCTTGGGCAGGAGAGTTCACGACGGTGCAGACGGGGCCGCCGCGGGCGGAGTGCAGGACGTGTGGCAAGCGCGAGTTCGAGTACCTGGAAGGCGGCGGGGTGTCGGGCGCGCTGCGGTTGTGCGGCCGAGACGCGATTCAGCTCCTGCCCGGTGAGGGCTCGCCGCCACCTCAGCTATCGGTGATCGCGACTCGGCTCGAACAAGAGTGGGACGTTACCGTCAACGAGTACTTTCTGCGTGCACAGCGCAACGGCATAACCCTGCACTTGTTCCGTGATGGTCGCTTGATTGCGGATGGCACAACCGACGAGACCGAGGCCCGGAGCCTGTATGCCAAAGTCGTCGGGACGTAAGCAGGAGCACGATCAGCTCTCTAGTTGGTATCTGCGTCGCTCGACGCTGCGGGCATTGATTGTCTTCGTGCTTGCGATCGCAGGCCTGGGGGTCGAATACTGCAGAGACGGTGGGGGACGTGGGCCGAGCGAGGCCGCATCCACCGATCGCGATCGATTCGAAGACCAGGTTTTTCGGATCGATCATGTGATCGATGGTGATACGGCGGTCCTCTCCGACGGAACCTCGGTGCGACTCATCGGGATCGATGCCCCCGAGATGGTCCCGGTTCAGCAATGCGGCGCCATGGAAGCGACTCAACTCAATCGCGAGCTGATCGACGAAAAGACCGTTACGCTGCGGCTGGACCCGGCCGAAACTCGTGACCGCTTTGGAAGGTTGCTGGCCTACTTGGAGCGCGACGAAACGATCGTGAACGTCGAACTGGTCCAATCGGGTTGGGTGTGTGCGTTCCCGTTTGGTGACACGCGGAGATTTCGGGATGATATCTCCGCTGCGGAGGCTGACGCCCGGACAGCCGGCCGGGGTGTTTGGGGCGATTGTCCGCCGGTGCCTCGGGGCTGTCCTCGATGATTACCAGCGCGGACCCGCACGCTGTAGCGCTATTCGCCGTGTTGGCGACGCTGTTCTTCTACCTCTACT
>JBDHIC010000178.1:0-3955 GCA_039589035.1 Gemmatimonadota bacterium
CCCTCGGCGACGAAAACAAACAACACCGGTGTGTGGACTGGGAGGGCGGGGACAAAGAGGTGTAATACGCGGGAGATGCCGATCCCGATCAACAGTCCGCCGAGTCCGCCCAGCGCCGCCAACACCATCGCCTCGCCGAGAAACAGGCGCAGTATTTGGTCGCGGTCAGCGCCGAGAGCGCGCAGCAACCCGATCTCACTGGTGCGCTCGTTGACGGCGATCGTCATGATCGTGAAGATCCCGACCGCGCCAACCAGCAACGAGATCCCACCCAACGCGGCGACGGCAAAGGTCAACACCTGGAGCACTCTGCCGAGGACGTCGAGCATCTGTTCCTGTGTCGTGATCGTGACGTCTTCGCCGCCGTGGCGCGCGACGAAGAGGCGCTCGATGCTGGCCACCAGCTCGTCCACCGGTGCGTCATCGTCGTACAGAACATCGATCTCGAGGAGGCCATCGCGCCTGAACAGCTGGAGGCCGCGCGCGACTGGGATGTACACGGTGTCGTCGAGGTCGAACCCGAGCATGTTCCCCTTCGACTCCATGACGCCGACTACGACGTAACGGTCGCCACCGATCCGGATCCTTTCGCCTAGCGGGTTCTCGTTCCCGAAGAGTTCGTCTCGCATCTTGCTCCCGAGGACGGCGAATGCGCGTGGAGCCCGGACGTCGTCTTCGGGAAGAAACTCGCCGATGGCAACCGGAAAACGGAACGCGCCCGGGAAACCGGGTCCGGTGCCGTAGACCAGCGTCCGGCGCTGGCGGTTGGCGCCCTCGACCGCCGCGTTGCCCCACACGAACGGCACCGCCTCTTGGACGTACGGCAGCCGAGTCAGCGCTTCTGCGTCATCGACTGACAGCGGGCGAACGGAGCCAAACACCCCGATCGAGGCTCCAAGCGTCGTCACTTTGCCGGGATTGATTGCGATGATCGTCGTCCCGAACTGCGTGAACTCATCGAGCACGAACCGGTGAACGCCCTCGCCGATCGAGGTGAGCAGGACGACGGCCGTTATGCCGATCGCGATCCCCAATGCGGTCAGCAGGCTGCGCGCACGGTGAGCGACGATCGACAGCGTCGTAAAGCGGAGGAAGTCTCGCCAGCGCACGCCTACCGGCCCGCCAACGCCTCGACCGGATCGAGCGCTGCCGCCCGCCGAGCCGGCAGGATCCCGAACACGACCCCGCTCGTGACGGCGATCGCCACCGCGGCGATTGGCGCCCACACCGGGGGCCCCAACGGCAACACAGGGTAGAGTCGCCCGATCAGCCAGCTCCCGCCCTGGCCGACGAGGAGCCCAGCCATGGCGCCGATAAACGACAGCATGATCGCCTCGGCCAAGAACAACGTCATGATCTGCCTCCGCGCTGCACCGAGCGCCTTGAGAAGCCCGATCTCCGCCGTTCGCTGGCTTACAGCGACCAGCATCACGTTCATAATCAAGATACCCGCTACCGCGAGGCTGATCGCCGCGATTCCGGCCAATGCCAGCGTCAGGGCGCCAAAAATCCGATCGAACGTTGCCAAGACAGCGTCTTGTGTCACCGCCGTGATGTCTTCCTCGCCCTGATGGCGCTCGGTGATCACCCGTCGGATCTCGTCGCGAGCCCGCTCCATATCCTCTCGGCTGCGTGCCGAGGTGATGATCCGAAACAACGATTCGGTGTTGAACAACTGTTGGGCCGAGGCGACAGGGATGATCGCGACGTCTTGGACGTCGATACCGATCGTTCGCCCCTCGGTGGCCAGAAGCCCGATCACGCGGAACCGACGATCACCGATCCTGATCCACTCACCGATCGCAGGTGTGTCGCCGAACAGCTCGGCCTTGAGTTTCATTCCGATGACCGCGACGCTGGCCGGTCGCTCAGGGTCGCCAGGCGGCAGGAATTGCCCGCGCTCCATCGACCAGTTGCGAATCTCGAGGAACGAAGCGGTCGACCCGAACACCGGCACCTCGCGTTCGAGGCCACCCCACTGCACACTAGCTGCGCCCAGCACGACCGGAGCGACTTTGTCGATGGCTGAGATTCGCTCCAGTGCGATGGCATCTCGTACTGTCAGGTCGCGGGGAGTCTGACCGGCGAATAGCGTCATGCCGCTGCCGGTCGTTTCGGCGCGACCGGGGAGCACGATGATGAGGTTGGTGCCGAGCGAGGAGAACTCGGCGGTGACGTACCGTCGAGCAGCCTCACCGAGCGAAGTCAACAGGACGACCGCCGCGACGCCGATGGCGGTGGCGAGCAGCAGCATCACCGTACGGAGACGCGTTCGGATCAGCGTCCCCCACGACAAGCGGAGCACGTCTCGCACCCTCATGCCCGCCTCTGTACGTCCTCGACGAGCCGACCATCCATCATCGTCAACGATCGCTCGGCCCGTCCTCCGATCTGCGGATCGTGGGTCACGACGATGACCGCCATCCCGGCGGCGTGGAGCGCTTCGATGATCTGGACGACTTCCTTACCGGTGGTGGTGTCGAGGTTGCCGGTCGGCTCGTCGGCCAGCAGCACGCCAGGTCGCATCACGGTCGCCCGTGCGATCGCCACGCGTTGGCGCTCGCCGCCCGACAGTTGGTCAGGGCGGTGATGCGCGCGCTCGGTTAGCCCCATCTGGTCGATGGCGGTCTCGACCATCGGTCGGCGGTCGACAGGCGCGCGCCCGGCAAGCACCAGTGGCAACTCGACGTTCTCGGCTGCCGTCAGCCGGGGCACGAGGTGAAAGAACTGGAACACGAAGCCGATGTTCTCGCTGCGAGCACGAGCCTGCTCGTCGTCCGATAACGTGGTGGTGTCACGACCGTTCAATCGGTACGTGCCTGCCGTGGGTCGATCGAGCAAGCCGATGATGTTGAGCAACGTCGACTTGCCCGATCCCGATGGCCCCATGAGCGACACGTACTCGCCGGCCGCGATGGTCAAGTCGACACCGTCCAGCGCGTGAACCCCCAGGTCTCCCACTTGGAAGACGCGATGGACTTGTGCTAGCTCGATCATGTGGTCGTTACTCCGCCTTGGCTCGGGCCCCCGGCTCCACTCCGTCGCGGTCGACCGATACGATTACGACGTCACCCTCCTCGAGCCCCGACACGACTTCGGTGTGCTGCCAGTTCGAGACCCCCATCTCGATGGTGCGCTCTTCGATTTTGTCGTCGACGAGCATCAAGACGTGATCACCTTCGAGCACCGCCTGACTTGGGATCCGCAACACGTCTTGGCGGTTCGCTAGAATGACCTCGACGTCGGCGCTGTAACCCGGCAGCAGGGCGGCGAGCGCCTCGGGGTCGTCTATCTCGGCCTCGATGTCGACCGTTCGGGCCTGCCGCTCGACGTCCAGCACGTAGGGCGCGACGCGGCGCACGGTGGCGGGAAAAGTTCGATCGGGGAAGGCGTCCATGCTGACCCGCGCTGGCATGCCGGCACGAATGGCGGGCGCATCGACTTCATCGATCGGAGCCTTAATGAATAGACACGAATTGTCGATTAGGTCGACCGCTGGTGGGGTCGGGATACCGACCGGCGAGGGTGTCAGAAACTCGCCGAGCTCGCCGTTGATCTCGGCCACTGTGCCGTCGAACGGCGCTCGGAGCACGGTCCGCTCGAGCGTCGCGCGCGCGACGGCGACGCGGGCGTCAGCGGCTTGGACGTTGCTGCGACTCGCCTCGCAGGCGGCTGCGGTCGCGGTGGCGTCGCCGGTCGCGATGTCGAACTCGTCTTGCGACGCGGCATCCAGCTCTCTGAGCTGGGTGGTTCGCTCGGCGCGTTTTCTGGCTACGTCCGCTCGCGCGCATGCCTCGATTGTCAGATTTCGAGCCGAGGCTGCGTCCCGTTCAGCCAAGCGAACATCGGCCGCCAGATCTTCGTTCCACAGCTCGAGCAAGATCTGCCCGGCCACGACGTCGTCACCCTCATGAACCGGGAGTCGTGCGATCTGACCGCCGACTTGTGGCGCGAG
>JBDHIC010000179.1:0-3873 GCA_039589035.1 Gemmatimonadota bacterium
CGCGTAACAGGAGGAGTTCCCGCACCCGATCGAAGAAACGTTGTTTGGCGGGGTAGATGTGGAGCCTCACCGTCGCATCGGGCTCGATCCCGGCCGCCTCCTTGGCCGCCACGAGCGCCGTTTCCAGGCCTCCAACGCGATCCACGAGACCCCGCTGCTCGGCTTGGGTACCGGTCCACACTCGGCCCTGGGCCACGGCATCGACCTCCGGCACCGGCAGCTTTCGACCGTTGGCAACCCGTTGCACGAAGCTGCGGTACACGTCCGCGATCAGCGCGCGAAATGTCTGGCGCTCGGCTTCGGTCAAGCTTCGCGTCGTGGTCGGAAACTCGGCGCCGGGGTTGGTGCGCACCGTCTCCCACTCGATGCCGAGCTTGTTCCACGTTTGCTCGGCGTTGAACAACACCCCAAAGACGCCGATCGACCCGGTGATCGTCGATGGTTCGGCGACGATCTCGTCCGCGCCGGCCGAGATCAGATAACCGCCCGAGCCCGCGACGTCACTCATCGATACGATGATCGGCAGTTGCTCGTTCAGGTCCTCGATCGCGGCCCAGATCTCCTCCGACGCCAGCGCGTCGCCGCCGGGGCTATCGACCCGTATCACAACCGCATCGAGGTCGTCGTCGCGGGAGACCTTTCGCAGCATCTCGATCGTCGACTCAGCGCCCATCGTGCGGCCAAACACAGGGTCGAACTCGCTCTCACCACCGGTGATCGCACCAACCGCGTACACCAAACCGATCGTCCCGGCGACGCGCCCCCGCGGGCTGGGCAGCGTCGTCATGTACTCATCGAGGCTCACGAAGTGTTTCTCGACCTGTATCTTCGCATCCACCGAACTGACACCGGTCGCCCGGGCCAGCGCCATCTTCCGCACGTCGGCCTCATATCGCTCGCCATCGATCAGGCCCAGCGCGCTCAGGTCGCGCGCCAGGTACACGCCTCCGTCCATCGCGTCGACGAACCGCTGCCGGTCAACCCCACGCGCCTCGACCACCGTGTCGACGAAACGGTCATACCGTTCGGCGAGAATCGACTCGGCCACCTCGCGGTGCTCATCGCTCATCGACTCGCGGCGGAACATGTCGGCCGCGGTCTTGTACGCGCCGATCGCCTCGACTTGGGGGTCGAGCCCGAGCTTTCCGAGCATCGGTCGAATAAACGGGGCTTGGAAGCGGAACCCGTTGAGCGCCATTCCGGCGTCGGGAAGCAAGTAGATCGAATCCGCAGCCAACGCCACGTAGTACCCGAGCTCGTCGGTGGCCGTCGTGAACGCGTACACGAACTTGCCCGACTCGCGAAAGCGAGCCAGACGGGACCGGATCTCTTCGGCCTTAGCCCAGCCGTATCCGGGCGCCCCGACGCGCAGGAAGACCCCCGCAATCCGCTCGTCCTCGGCGGCCCGATCGAGCGCCAAAACCAGGTCGATCAGCTCCACCTTGGCGCCCTCGAACTCGGCCCGGAAGAGGTCCGGCGGGGCACGCTCGACGACCAACCCGTCGAGTTCGATCGCCAGAATCCCGGGGCGCTTGAAGTCGGCATCGGCCTGGGTCGACATCAGCGGCCGCAGGAACAGCAGCCCGACGACGACCACGATCGACATGGCCGCGAGAATCGACAACGCGATCACGATAACGCGTCTCATGGCGATCTAGAGTCGGTCCCGGCGGGCCGATCGTCAAGGCGGACTCTTCTACGGGCGCTAGATTCGACCCGTGATCAACTGGTTCCTCGACCTCGACCCCATTCGACAGGCTTTGCTGGCCGGTGGCGTCACCTGGCTCGTTACCGCGCTTGGCGCAGCGCTCGTCTTCCTCACCACGACGATGCCGCAACGCTTACTCGACGCGATGCTTGGCTTCGCTGCCGGGGTCATGATCGCAGCCAGCTTCTGGTCGCTGCTCATGCCGTCGATCGAGATGGCGACCGCCGGCGGTGGACCCGGTTGGGGACCGGCGCTGATCGGGTTCTTGACCGGCGGGGCGTTCCTGCGTGTGGCCGACCAGTATCTGCCCCATCTCCACCCCGGTCTGCGGCCCGACCAAGCCGAGGGCGCGCCCACCGCCTGGCATCGGGCGACGCTCCTCGTGATGGCGATCACGTTGCACAACATCCCCGAAGGTCTGGCGGTCGGCGTCGCGTTTGGCGCTGCGGCTTCAGGTCTCGAGTTCGCCGGCGCCGCCACACTCGGTGCTGCGGTTGCACTGGCGATCGGCATCGCGATACAGAACTTCCCCGAGGGGATCGCCGTGGCGATGCCGCTGCGTCGCGAGGGTGTTTCGGCGCCCAAATCGTTCTGGTACGGGCAGCTGTCGGCGATCGTCGAGCCCGCCGCGGCGGTACTCGGTGCAGCCTCGGTGTTGTTTATCGGTGCGCTGTTGCCTTACGCGCTCGCCTTTGCGGCCGGCGCTATGATCTACGTCGTGGTGGAGGAGCTGATCCCGGAATCCCAGTTGAGCGGCCACGCCGACATCGCGACGACCGCGACGATGATCGGCTTTGCGGCGATGATGGTTTTGGACGTAGCGCTAGGATGAGCGCATCGCGCCAAGCTCTGCTCGCGATCGCCATGGGCTGCGGTATGATTTGCTTCGCGCTCGCACCCGTCAGCGCGCAAGAGCCCACACCGGAGTACGATGTCCTGATCCTGGGCGGACACGTGATCGATGGCACCGGCGCGTCCCGTCTCCGAGCCGATGTCGCCATCCTCGGCGATCGAATCGCAGCGATCGGCGATCTGGATGGCAGCGCCGCGCGTGATACGATCGACGCCACCGGACTCATCGTTGCCCCGGGTTTCATCGACATGCTCGGTCACAGCGAGTTTCGGCTGCTGGCCGACGGGCGCGCGCTCTCCAAGATCTATCAGGGCGTCACCAGCGAGATCACCGGCGAGGTGACGAGCGTGGTGCCGGCCAGCGATCGCCCGCGTGCCCAACGCGAGCGCGAGTACGCGCCGTGGGGGATCACGTACACGTGGGACGATCTCGATGGCTACTTCGCAGAGCTCGAGCGCCGCGGAACGGCCATCAACGTCGGCACGTGGGTCGGGTTATCGTCGCTCCGATTGCACGGTGTCGGACCCGAGGAGCGCGCCGCCGAGCCAGCCGAAATGAAAGCCATGAAGGACGCGTTGGCGGCCGCGATGGAGCAGGGCGCATTTGGTCTCTCGAGCGGGCTTTCGTATGCGCCAGGCAGATTCGCATCGACCGAAGAGATCACCGAGCTGAGTCGCGTCGCCGCCGAACATGGGGGCTTTTACGCCACCCATATGCGGGACGAAGGTGACGGGCTGCTGGAGGCGATTGACGAAGCGATCACGATCGGCGAGCAGAGCGGCGCGCCGGTTTTGATTCACCATTTGAAGGCCAGTGGACGGGCCAACTGGGGCAAGATGGCAGCCGCCGTAGGGAAGATTCAGACCGCCCGCGATCGCGGCGTCGACGTGATGGCAAACGTCTACCCGTACACCGCATCCAGCACCGGGCTCGCCAACCTGTTGCCCGATTGGGCCGAGGCGGGAACTGCGCCCGAGACGCTGGCTCGGCTCAAGAACCCCGCTTTTCGGGACAGCGTCGAGACGTTTTTGCGCGGAACGACGCCGGACGGAGAACCCGAACTTGGAACCAGTGCCGGCGGTCCCGGCGGTGTACTGATCTCAGACATCGTCAACGATTCACTGGCCCACTACGAAGGGATGCGGCTCGACGCGGTGGCCGAACAACGGGGTCAATCCCCGGTCGAAGCGCTGATCGATTTGTTGCTCGAGGACGAGCTCCGAACGGGTGCGATCTTCTTCACGATGGACGAAGCTGATTTGATCGAGGCGCTGCGGCAGCCGTGGACGATGATCGGCGGCGACGCCGGCGT
>JBDHIC010000180.1:0-6385 GCA_039589035.1 Gemmatimonadota bacterium
AGATCGAAGGTGTTGGTCGTCAGGTTGGCGATGACCTCGATCGTGTGGTCGTTGCCCGGACCGCCGCTGACGACCGCGACCTCGGTCGTGACCGCGCCCTGCACATACCCGAAGCCTTCGTGGTTGGTGAAGCCGTTGTTGGGCCCGCCCCATTTCAGGTTGACCGCTACCCCGGTGTTGTTGCTGGTGGCCGGATCCACCATGGTGGCATTCTGCCCCAACTGCATCCAGAGCTCGTAGGTCCCCTCAGAGCCCGTACGGTCCCAATTGAACACATAGCGCCACCTGACAACTTCTGTGGTCTGCTGGGTGAACGTGTGCACGACACGTGGCAGGTTGACGTCATCCACCATGTCGAACACGAGCCGGTTGCCGCCGATGCGGGCGGCCGCGGAACCACCCTCGGTTTCCGTCCAGCCGTTGCCGACCGTGGGGCTGTCGGCGCGGTTGAAATCGTCCGAGAACGGCATCTGGGCGAGGGAGGGCGCTGCAAGTACCAGGGGGGCAACTACAAACGCGGTCAGTAGACCCAGCCCGCCGCGACGACCCAGGAAAACCCGATCCCGGGCGTGGGACAACATAGTACGCAGTCGAACTGGTTTTTGGCCCTTAGATGTCGTAGACATCCATCCGCATCTTTTCTTTTCGGCCTCCCCAGGGGGGCTATCGCCCCACCCTGGGAAGGCACAACCGGCAACGTCAATCCAATTCCGCTGCCCGTGAGAAATGCAGACGCTGTGCCAAACCCGGCACCCAAAGGCTCAATAGGCGCCAAAAGTGGAAGCCTGACATGATTTGACTGCTTTTGAGAGGTTGATCTGCTTCCGCTATCGTGGGCTCAAACCGCCGTCACTGCGGTGCGAGCGCGAAAACGGCGTGGGTAGCCGGCTTCCTCTAGAGAAACGAGTTTGCAAAAACCGAGAATCGGCCGGGAAACACCAACTGGATCGGACGCCTCGAGAACCCGCCCCTATTAAGAAAGCATACCTCGTGCCACCCAACCGAGCTCCCACACGCTTCAGTTGTCACAATTGTATGATTCGATATCGTACTATATCGTGGTACCGCAGATGACGTGAAATGTCGAAACTACACTTCGTACCTCTAATACTAAATAAAATGAAAGTTAGCATTGACAAAACAACTCATATGTTTATAATAGCAGCATGACGAGCTCAAAAGCAGCCCAGACGTGCCCGGCCTGCGGTCACGCGCTCCAGATCGAACGGCTGGGGTGTGGTTCATGCGGCACCCGGGTCGAAGGCACGTTCCGCCTCCCTCGGCTGGCGCGGCTCTCCCCCGACAGCCAACGGTTGGTCGAGCTCCTGGTCCTTTCGAGCGGGAGCCTCAAGGCGGTCGCCAAGCAGGTCGGCGTCTCGTATCCGACGATCCGCAAGCGGGTCGACGCGTTGATCGGTGAGCTGCGGGGCCACGTGGAGGCTGACAGGTGGTTTCGGCAGGAGCTCTTGAAACGGGTCGAGCGCGGCGAGCAGTCAGCCAGCGACGCGGCCGAAGAGATCGAATCGAGCTAGGGGGGAGCGATGGAAGGCGAGTTTCAGATCCGCGAGTTGATCGACGCCGGCAAGATCGAGGCGGACGAGGGCCAGCGCTTGATCGAGGCGCTGCATGCCGCCGAGTCCCGCGACCGGGTCTTGCGCGCAGGGTTGGCCGAGATCGAGTCGACCAAGCGAGCCAGCCTCCGTTGGGCGCTGGCTGCGACCGGGTTCGCGCTCTTGGCGGTGGTCACCCTGGTAGCACTCGTTCTGACGCCGACCCGTCAGCCCACCTCGACCGAAGAGATCCCCCGCATCGCGGCCGAGCTGGCAACCCAGGACCTGGGCATGACGATCGACCAGCTGGAACGAAAGCTCCGCCAGCCGGGCACGTCGCGCGACTACCGAACGCTCTCGATGGCGTACGAAATGCGATATCAGGAGTCAGGCAATGAAACCGATCGCCAGCGGGCCGCAGAAGCCGGGGCGCGTGCCGATCGGATGCAAAGGAGGTTTTCCATGCAAGGTCGATCGGGGGTCTTCGGCCTCCTCTTCGTGTTGATCATCATCACCGCGGTCGTGATGTGGATCGTGCTCATGTACAACGGATTGGCCAAGCGCGATGAGCGGGTCGAGGAGCGGTGGGCACAGGTCGAGACGGTGCTCCAGCGGCGGCTCGATCTGGTGCCGCAGCTGGTCGAAACCGTCCGCGGGTACGCCGAACACGAGCGCCAGACGTTCACCGCGGTGACCGAGGCTCGGGCCAAGGCGTTGGGCACACTCCAGGCGACCCAAGGGACATCACCCCGGGGTCCGCAAGCGGCCCAGACTGTGACCGGAGCCCAGGACGAGCTTTCGTCTGCGCTGGGTCGACTGTTGGCGATCGCCGAGCAGTACCCCGACCTCAAGGCGAGCACCAACTTCGTCACGCTCCAGAGTCAGCTCGAGGGGACCGAAAACCGGATCTCGGTCGAACGGCAGCGTTACAACGACTCGGTGCGGGATTACAACTCCAAGCTGCGCGTCTTCCCGTCGAATGTCGTGGGCGGGATGTTCGGCTACGAGGGGCGCGAGTACTTCGAATCGGTGGCCGGCGCCGAGGACGCAGTCCCGGTCGATTTCTAGATGATTCGCGCCATCCCGGTCGCAACGGTGGCGCTCGCCGCCCTGCCAGCGCTGGCCGCCTGCCAGCGCGGCGGGCTCCCCGAGGATGGGCCGTCCGATCAGCGATTCGTGGTCGACGCGGCCGGCCTCATCGAGGACAACTCCGAGCAGCGCATGAACGAGATCCTGGGCGGTGTCCTGGACGACACCGACATCGAGCTGGTGGCGGTGGCGATCGACAGCCTGGATGGGGAACCGATCAACGACTTCACCAACACGCTATTCGAGCGCTGGGAGGTCGGCAGCCGGACGCTCGCCAACCGCGGCGTACTGCTGGTGATCGGTAGGGAAGAGGAGCAGGTCCGGTTCGAGGTCGCTTACGACTTGGAGCCGGTCTTTACCGATGCGTTCGTCTCGTACATCGAGCACGAGCAGATGGTGCCGTTCTTCGCCAACGACGAAGTCGGCCGTGGGATCGAGGCCACCGTCGAGCTGATCGCGCGCCAGGCCTACGAAAAGGTTCTGGGTCAGGCGTACGACCCGACAGCCGAAGGCGACAGCGACATCGGCGGGTTCCGCACCGGCGGCGCAGGCGCCGAGACAGCGGTCACGTTTGGCGATGGGGTTCGGGGACGCACGCCCCCCGCCTCGAAAGACGCCGTGCGCTCACACTTCGCCGCCCAGCCGACACCCGAGCTGGCGTGGGATCGATTCGTCGAGGCCAATCGGCGGCGGATCAAGGACGCTGACCTCGGGATCTACGACACCGAGGCGAAGAAGTTCATGCGCGGGGTCGTCACCAACGCCGGGCAGGACCACCTCGCCAACCTGTACGGTGGCGAGGATCCGACCGTGCGGACCGAGGGCGATCGGGCGGTGATCCTGTTCCTCAACGACCCAAACCACCTGTTGGCGCCGTGGTTCTTCCACAAGACGCACGAAGGGTGGCAGCTCGACGGCAGCATGTACCCCGACGTGATCGGGTACAACCACCTCAATCAGTGGCGCTTTCGGCGCCGCGACCACGGTTACATGTTCGCGTTTTCAGACTTTCGGCTGGACGAGAACGGCTTCGCGTTCTACCGGCCGTAGTTCCAGATATTCTCGACGATCTGCCAGCGACCGTTGGGCTGCTTCTTCCATATCGTCAGGCGACGGCTCCTAACGGTAGTCAGCTCGCCATTCTCATCCTCAGAGGTGAACTCCTCAGTGGCAACGGTATAGGCCAGATCTCTGGACCCGGCCATCGGCAACGGTATAGGCCAGATCTCTGGACCCGGCCATCACGATCCTCGTCGGCCCTCCAGGCTTGGCTTCGAAACCTGGCAACGCGAACCGATCCTCGAACCCGAGTTGGATCGTCTCGCCGCCTTCGATCGGACCACCCGGCGGGTAGTTGTTCGCATCCTTGGCGAAAACCGCCATAAGCCCTTGCCCGTCTCCGGCCATGATCCTTGCCTGACCCAGCGAATCGGCCGCCCGTAAGGCCGCTATCTCGGTCTCCAGGTCGGTGCCCGCGCAGCCAATCGTCACGATGATTAGGCAGAGCAATCCGCGAGACACCGCCGCTACTCTCCCAGGAATCGGTACGAACCGATCGTCGTCGGCTCGATCGGGCACAACGCGGTATCGTACAAGCACACGCTTCATGTTCAAGCTCCTTTCGAAGTCAAAGATCCAAAGGAGGCATCGATGAGTGGCAACACGATAGAAGGCGGGAAAGGTCGGTTACAAGAGCTGACCCCGGATGTGATCCGTGCGCTGAACCAGCTGCGGAAAGCGACCTACGCCGAGGGGGTGCTACCGCAGCGAATCAAGATCGGAGTCGGTCTCGCGATCTCTGCGGCGATCCGGTGCGAGCCGTGTATCGAGGGATACGCCGGCTCAGCTGCAAAATCGGGTCTGAGCCAGGACGAGCTGATCGAGCTCTTGAACGTCGTCATCACGATGCAGGGATGCGCAGGGGAGCCGTGGGCTCGCAAGGCGCTGGAGGCATTCGAAAGGGCTTGAAAACTACCACGAGCCGGTGCCGGGTTCGCCCTTGAAAGGGCCCACGATCTCACTCGTGACCCAGCCGCCGTAGAACTCACCCGGCTGAGGCTCGACTCGCTCGGTGTGGACGAGACACTTGAGCTTGGCAGGATAGAACGACACGTAGTCGGCCATCGATTCGAAACCCTCGAACGGCTCCGGATAGCTCCAGGCGGCGTCATCGATCCTGCGCCCACCGGCGCTCACCGACCAATACGCCGCCCGACCCTTCCACTCACAGAGCGTGGATGTCGGGGAAGCCTCGAGAAACTCGCGCCTCACATCTCGCATCGGGATGTAGAAGACGGGCGGGCTCGCAGTCTCCAGGACACGAATGCTGTTCCGGCTGTCGGCAACCACGGTTCCGCCGCTCGACACTAGAATCCGACGCGGGTCGAGAGCGATGCGTGGCGGGCGCGGGTAGTCCCAGACCGATTCCTGACCGGGCCCCGGCTCGACTGCAAAAGGCGGCCGCGTCTCTCCGGTATAACGCCACTTGTCACGCAACCGCAGTATCGCTGGCGAGATATCACTCATCGTCAATCCCTCGCGCGGCTAGCGCAGGCCTCGGCGCACGATCGGGCGACCGCCGCGGCGCTCGATCTCCTCGAACCCGGCGTCCTCGAACATCGCCAGGGCGCCGGTGAACAGCGCAGCGTTCTCCTTGCGGCCGCTCGAGGCGTCGATCGGGTACCCCTCGACGTGTTTGGCGCCACGCTTTTTGGCGTATCTGATCGCAGCGTCGAGCAGGTCGGTCGCGACGCCGGTTCCGCGGTACCCGCGCTTGATGTAGAAGCACACGATCGACCACACCGGCGTGTCGTCGACGGGCTTGAGCTTGGGCGAGCGCTGGAGCCGACCGAACTGTTCGCGCGGCCCCAGCGAGACCCAGCCGACGGGTTCACCGTCCAGATAGCCGAGAAGACCCGGGACCTCCTCGTTGTCGACCAGCTTCTTGAACCTCTTCTTGAGTCCTTTTCCGGCCTCGGCGCTGAACTCCTTAGACGTCACGCGCCACCACATACACCAACAACCGGAGTAGGCGCCCGACGGGCCAAACAGCTCCAATAGATCGTCCCACCGGTCGGGGGTCAGCGGATGGACTTTGAGCTTCGCCACTCAGCTATGCGGAATACGTCGGCTCCTCGATCCCGAGCACGCGATCCTTGAGCGCCGGAAAACTCTGCCGCGCTTCGCGCACCGGATCGAGATCGATCTCGGCGCGCAAGACCCCGGGCTTCTCATCCAGCTCGGCGACCCGCTCGCCCCACACGTCATAGACCGCCGAATGCCCTGCATACGGGTGAGTCGATTGTTTGCCGGCAGCGTTGCACGCCACCAGCGCAGCCTGGTTCTCGATCGCTCGCGCCTTCAGCAATGTGCGCCACGCGTCGACCCGCGGGTACGGCCACGCGGAGACGATCAAGAAGAGTTCGGCGCCCACATCTAGTTGTCTCCGGTAGATCTCCGGGAAACGCAAGTCGTAGCAAATCGACAGCCCGATGTTGATCCCGAGCGCCTCGAAGGTGACCACATCTTGCCCGGCGCTCAGAACATCTGCCTCGCGGGCTTCTTGATACGAAAAGAGATGGATTTTGCGGTAAGCGGCCAGCTGTGTGCCGTCGCGATCGTAGGCCAGTGCGGTGTTGTACAGGTGATCGCCGTCCCGCTCGACGATCGATCCGGCCGCAAGCAAAACGCCCGCATCTTTGGCCAACGCCGACATCGCCATCCCGATCGGGCCGTCCACCGGTTGG
>JBDHIC010000181.1:0-6574 GCA_039589035.1 Gemmatimonadota bacterium
CGAAATTCTTCGTACTAACCATCAAAAAAGCCTTGACGGGTTAGTGTTCGTCGTGTACAATATCACCATCAAAGTGATTTTAGCCGGTTAGAGGGCTTCCGTCAAGGGCGAAGCCCCGCCCGGCTAAGGGAAAAAGGGAGGTCCAAATGCTGGGATGGCTTCGGATATCGAACGGAAAGAAGGGGGCGAACGGCGCAGGGCCGGGTTCCCGCGGCGGCTCCAAGCGCCCTCCGCCGTCTCTGGAGATCGCCAACTTGCGGTTCCCGCTCTTTCCAACTGAGGATCGGCGACAGAGCCCGGGTGCGCATCGAGCGATCCTCGACGCTGAGCGCGAGCCCCGATCCACGTACCTACCAACCTACCACCACCGCCGGCATGAACTACGGCTCGCGTCCCGTGATCGCGGTGGCCGGTGCGTGTGTGTTATGGGGCCTGGCGTTTCTGTTCGCAAAAATCGCGCTGGTCGAGTTGGGCACCGCACACCTCGTACTGTACCGCTTTCTGATCGCCTCGGTGGTGCTGGCTGGGATCGCCGCACGCATGGGGAAGCTCCCTCGCCGGCGAGACGTTCCGCTGCTGCTGCTGACCGGAACTCTGTGTGTGCCACTCACGATGCTGACCCAATTCGCCGGTCTCGAGCGAACGAGCGTCGCTAGCGCCTCGCTGATCATCGGGGCGGGGCCACCACTCATTGCGCTAGCCGCGTTTCTAGTCCATCGCGAGCGACTCGGAGCGTGGGGCTGGGCGGCGATCTTCCTCTCAACCCTCGGGGTTGGGATCATGGTCGGACTGCCCGGCCCGGGTCGAGACTGGATCGGCGACGGACTGGTGTTTCTTTCGATGTGCTTCGTGCCTTTGTGGGTTTTGCTGAGCCTTCGCTTCGTTCGCATCTACTCGGCCACGTTGGCGACCGCCTACATCCTGATCGCCGGCACTTTGACGTTGGTGCCGATCACGATCGGTTGGTCCGGCCTTCCGCCGACCGACATTTCCGGCCAAGCCTGGGGTGCGCTGCTCACATTGGCGACCGCTTGCACCGTGGCGCCGTTTCTGCTCTGGAACTGGGGCGTCGGCCGGATGGAAGCCGGACGCGCCGGGGTGTTCATCAATCTGGAGCCCGTCGTCGGCGCAGCATCGGGTATCGCTCTGCTCGGCGACTCTCTGACCGGAGGCGCGGTCGCTGGCGGAGCGCTGATTCTGGTCGCTTCCGGGATCGTCACCCGCAGCTAGAAGGATTCTCTCCGAGCTCGGGTCTTCCCCGCCAGAAAACGCACTGGTTGACTCTCTCTGTTGTGGAGAGCGACCTTAGAGGTCACGATCGCTCCCCGCTCCACCCTCACCACCACCGGTTGGAGGTTCCCCGTGGCCGAGACCGATCGTTACAAAACGCTCAGCCTGGCTCTCATCGTGTTCGGCTTGATCTTCATCGTTGGCATCTATCCGATGACCCGGATCTGGCCCGAGGGGTGGCGTTGGGTTCCAAATCAGCCCGAGTACGAAGGAATGATCATGGGCGTCTACGCGACGCTCGGGATCTTCATGTTGCTGGCGTCGCGCAATCCCGCCGAGCACCGCAGCCTGATCCTGTTCGCCGCTTGGTCGAGCATCGTCCACGCGTTGATCATGGCGTTCCAGGCGCTTGGCGACGAGGCCGATGCCGGTCACTTGTTTGGCGACGTGCCTGCGCTGGCACTGGTCGGCGTGCTGTTGCTCGTACTGGCGCCAAAGAGATCACCCGCATCCTAAAGGCAGAGGAGGAAAACGGTGAACACGAAACGCTTGCTCATGGCCTTTGTGGCGACTTACATCGCGTACAACATCCTCGGGTACCTGATCCACGAGGTGTGGCTCGCGGACACCTACGCGTCCCTTTCGAGCGTGTGGCGGCCTGAAGCCGAGATGGATTCGAAGATGTGGGTCTTTTTTGTCACTAGCGCGTTCTTTTGCTTCTTCTTCTGCTATATCTTCGCTCGCGGCTATGAGAACCGTGGGATCGGCGAGGGGTTCCGTTTCGGCGTGATCATCACGTTGTTCTACACGCTCCCCGTAGCCTACGACTCGTTCGTGATCTACCCGATCCCCTACAGCCTGGTGCTGCAGTGGCTCTTCAGCGGTCTGGTGGTCTCGATCATCCTCGGGATCGTCGCGGCGATGGTATACAAACCGCAGGCGGCTGCGTAGGATCCCCCTAAACTCACGGGTCACTATCGAGCCCGCGCTTCTCGTGCGCGGGCTCGCGGTGATCGCGATCGGTCTCGTCGCGGCGAGCCTCGTCGCCCAAGTGTGGGGCCATCTGCTTCCCGCCGGGAGATCCCACGGGGTCGTCCACATGTTCAACCTCGATGCTGAGACGAATCTCCCGACTTACTTCGCCTCACTTGCGCTCGCTCTGGCCGCCTTGTTCTCGGCGGGGATCGGGAGCGTTGTTCGCGTTCGAGGCGACAGGTGGGAGCACCATTGGTATGGGCTTGGTGTTGCGTTTCTGTATCTGTCGACCGACGAAATGCTGCAGCTACACGAGCGCGCGGTCGAGCCTATTCGCCTCGCACTTGGGCTCGGGGGTTGGCTGTACTTCGCCTGGATCATACCTGCATCGGTTCTATTGCTCGTCTTCCTGCTCGCCTACTGGCGCTTCTTCCGATCACAAACGGTGTCACTCCGACGAGGACTCTTCTGGGCCGGGCTTCTCTACGTCGGGGGGGCGATCGGTTTTGAGCTCGTAGGTGGCCGACACTTCGAGCGGTTTGGTCCAGATAACCTCGGCTATGTGGTGATCACGACCCTAGAAGAAGGATTGGAACTGGCTGGTATCGTGGTGTTGATTCACGCCCTCACGCAGCACCTGATCCGTCTCAGACCGACCTTTGAGCTCAGATCGAACGGTGGGTGACCACTTGGACAGAAAGACAAGGGACAAGGCCACAGCCCGGGTGCGCGAGTTCTACGATGGACCCGCAGACACGCGGGGTATACCCCAATGCGAGGCCATTAGGCGCGATGGATAAAGCAGAAGCGCTGGAAGTCTTGTCCAATGAGATGGCGCGGTATCGAAAGCGCTCCTACGAGGACCTCGTGGAGCTAATCGGACAGGTCGATGCCTACGAGGTCAAGGTGGCGTCGGGCGCCGCCTATCAGATCGAAATCCAGGTCCATTGGGACTCGAGGAAGGGTGGTGACCTCAGAGTGATCGGCGGGGTCGATGACGGTGGCTGGCGGGCGTTTGCGCCGTTGACCGACGACTTCATCCTCACCGCCGAGGGCGAGTTCATCGGTGAGTAGCCTAACGCGGCGGGCGCTTCACGAACTGTCCACGGCCAACCGAGCCGACGAACTCGCCGTCCGACGCCGCCAGCTCACCGCGCACCCACACCTTGGTCGGCGCGCCCACCGTTTCGAACCCCTCGTACACGTTGTAGTCGCAGCGTGAGAAGTGGGTCTCTGCCGAGATCGTGTTTGTCGCCGTAGGATCCCACAGCACGAGGTCCGCATCCGACCCGACCTCGATCGTGCCCTTGCGCGGGTAGAGACCAAAGATCTTGGCCGGGTTCGTCGAGCAAAGCTCGACCCACCGATTGACGCTGATCCGGCCTTTGTCGACGCCGTGCGTGTAGAGCAACGGCAACCGCTCCTGAAGCCCCATAAACCCGTTCGGAATCAGCCGAAAGTCGTCGCGGCCCATCTGTTTTTGCTCGCTGAAGCTGAACGCACAGTGGTCCGTTCCCATCACTGAGATCTCATCGTCGCCTAACGCTTTCCACAGCACGCCCTGGTCCGTCTTCTTCCGCAACGGTGGCGACAGCACGTACTTGGCGCCCTCAAAGTTGGGCAGGTCGTACAGCGAGTCGTCCAGCAACAGGTATTGCGGACACGTCTCGCCCCACACCGGCTCGCCCCGCGCGCGTGCCGCGGCGATTCGCTCGACCGCATCGTCGCACGTGACGTGCACGATGTAGACCTGCTGACCGACGATCGCACCCAGGTCGATCACCCGGCCGGTGGCTTCGCCCTCGGCTCGCGGGGGCTGAGCAAGCGCGTGATAACGGGTACCGGTTTTGCCCTGCTCAGCGAAAACCCGCCGGCCGCTTTGGTCGCCTCGAGAATGTGAAAGATCTGCTCGTCGTTCACGTCGAACACGCCCTTGTACGCCATGAAGATCTTGAACGACGTGATGCCGTGATCGCGGACGACCACGGGGATCTCTTCGGCGATTCGATCGTCCCAGTCCACGACCGCCATGTGAAACGAGTAGTCGTGGGCCGCCCTCCCGGCTGACTTTTCGTACCAGACGTCGAGCGTTTCGAGCAGCGACTCGCCCTTGGCGGGGATCGCGAAATCGATCAACCCGGTCGTCCCGCCCATGATCCCTGCGATCGTGCCGCTCTCAAAATCGTCAATCGATACCGTCCCCATAAACGGCAACGCCATGTGAACGTGGGGGTCGACTCCACCCGGGATCAGCAGTTGGTCGGAACCCTCGACGATCTCGTCGCCGGACTCAGCCACCACGTCCGGGCCAACGGCGGTGATCTTCTCGTCCTCGATCCGGACGTTGGCACGCTTCGTCTCGGTGGCACTAACGACTTCGGCGTTCTGAATCAGAATCGACATACGCTCAAGCTCGAACAAAAACCGACTTCCGGCAACACGGTTTTCACGCCATCGACGTTACAACCTCTACCAAAGTTTCCCAGTCGATGTTTCCGCCGCTGACGACACACACGATCCGGCCGGACCCGGCCCGCCCCTTCGACGACCACGTGATTGCGCTCCAGAACGAGCTTTAGCGCTTTCGCGACCGAGTCGAGGGACATCACGATCGAGTCATCGATCACTCCCTGGACCAGCGGCCACATCTCCTCGAGAACGGTCTTCCCGCCGATGCCGTCGACAAAGCTCGGCGTGTACTCGACCGCCTCTCGCCGACCTGCATCCAACGACGCCTTGAGCGGCGCCGCGGTATCGACCTCACACGCGTAAACCTTGGCACCTGGGACGAGCGCCTTGACCGCGGTCCCGATGCCCGAGCTCAGCCCGCCGCCGCCGTACGGGATCACGACCGCCTCGACGTCCGGAAGGTCCTCGACGATCTCGAGCCCGATCGTGCCGTTGCCGGCGATGACCGCTGGATCGCTGACCGGGTGAATAAAGAGGCCGTCGACACCGGGGAAACGGTGCTCGATGATGGCGTCCCACCACGCCTCGAACGGGACCTTTACGATCTCACCGCCCAGCCGCTCGATCGCCGTGAGCTTCGTGACTGGCGCGTGATCGGGGACAACCACCGTGCACGGCACGTCCATCTGGCGGGCGTTCCAAGCCACCCCCTGGGCCATGTTGCCCGCACTGGCGGTCACGACACCGTCTTGCAGCCGGTCTTTTCCTGCCAGCCGCATCGCGTTACCGGCCCCACGCAGCTTGAATGACCCGATCGGCTGCAGGTTCTCGAGCTTGAGCCAGATCTCGGTCGATCCGCTATCGGCGTTCAGCCGGACGAGTGGTGTGCGCACAATCGCATCCGCGATCCGGTCGCGCGCGGCGCCGATATCATCCAGCGTCAGCGGTTTGATCGCTTTAACGATTACCTCAGAGGTCGATCTCACACCCGCAGCCGGTGTCGAGCGCCTTCTGGTAGGCGTGATACGCCGCCGCCAGATCCTCGACCGCGACGCCAAGCGACTTGAAAAGCGTCACTTGGTCCGGAGCGGTTCGACCTTTGATACGACCCGCCGGAAGCTCTCCGATCTCGCCGATGATATGGTCGTCGTCGATCGCCCCTTCGGCTTTGGGGATCAAGAAGTCACCGGCCTCGTTGAGCGCGGACTCGCGCCGATCGACAAACAACCGTGAATTGACGACGGCCCGTGTGTCGAGCTCTCGGGCGGTAGGAAAACAAGCGCCGATGGCGTTGATGTGCGTGCCGGGCGACAACCATTCGCCACACACCACGGGGTCGCGTGCCGAAGTCGTCGTACAGATCAGATCGGCTTGATCAACGGCATCCCGGGCGGAGAGCGCGACATCGATCGGGATGCCACAGCGGTCGGAGTGGCGCGCAGCGAACGCGCGAGCGTTGTCTTCCGATCGGCTGTAAACCACCGCCGTCGTGACCGGCCGCACGACTCGCATCGCATCGAGGTGGCTCCCGGCCTGGACGCCGGACCCCAGGATCGCCAACCGGCCGGCGTCTTCGCGGGCCAGCAGCCGGGTCGCAACACCGCTGGCCGCCGCTGTGCGGATGGCGGTGATCGCACTGGCATCGACGATCACCAGTGGCCGCCCGTGCTCCAACTCGAACAGCATCACCGCTCCCTGGTGGGAATCGTATGGTGTTCCTTCGTTGCCCGGCATGACGGTCAAGATCTTAATGCCGCTGACCGGCGGGGATTTGGTGACCGCGGGCATCAGCCCGAGCAACCCGTCGCCGCTTGGAAACCGCACCAGTGATCGCAACGGATTAACTGACTCTTCTCGCGAAAGAGCCGCCAACGCGTTGCCGACGACCTCGATGCACTCGTCCATCGGAAGCAGCGCCTCGACATCGCTTCCGCTCAGCGTTCGCACCTTCACGCCGGTT
>JBDHIC010000182.1:0-3794 GCA_039589035.1 Gemmatimonadota bacterium
TGGGCGACGGATCGGACCCGCGGCTTATCCGTCTGAGCCCACGAGTTGGCGGTGAACAAAAGCGTGAGCGCGATCGCAAGACAAAGACTTTTCACGGCTCGGCCCATATCGCTAGAGTGGGAAACTTCCCCGTGGGCTGCTCTCGTCCGTCGGATTGCGACCCGGTAAACCGCGTCACTAGCTGGCGCTGACGGTGCTCGAAGATTCGTTTCAGGTCCGGCAGCACGAGCCGCTGAGCGACCAGCTCTCCGCCGGGAACCGCGAACGCGACGCGGTCGATGCACGACGTGCCACCATCCACTTCCTCGAACACGTGGGTGTGCGTCCAACGATGATAGGGACCCGTGAGCTGCTCGTCGACGAAGGATCGGGGCGGGTCCCAGACGGTGATCTCGCTCACCCAGCGCACCGGTACCCGGTGCACCCGGAGTTGGTACTCGATCGTCGATCCAGCATCGATTGCCTTGAGGTCGGTCTTGATCGAGAAGTCGAGCCACGGTGGGGTCAAGAGCTGGAGATTCGCGGGGTCACCGAAGAAATCGAAGACTTCGTCGCGCGGAGCCGGCAACCAGACCTCGGCCTCGAGACGGTAATTCGAGCCGGGGAGCAGCGGCCTTATGCGTTCTTGTATGGCAGCGTCGAGTCGATACATAGTGATTCCGTGAGTTGATGGCGTTATGAAATCAGAATCGGCATGGGCGGAGCGCCTCCGAGCCCGGCGCCCCGCCCTTTCCGGCCGGGGGGTCGCTTACTCGGCCGGTGCCGGTGGAAGCAGCACAGTGTCGATCACGTGGATCACGCCGTTGCTAGCTCCGATGTCGGTCTGCAACACGGTCGCGTCGTTAACCGAGACGACACCATCATTCACGGCGATCGCGACGTCGTCGCCTTGTACCGTGGTGGCGGCGTCGAGCTGTACCACCTGCGCGGCACGCACCTCGCCGGCGATGACATGGTACGTCAGGATCGCCTGAAGCTGTGCCAGGTTCTCGGGCTTGAGCAGGTCTTCCACGGTGCCCGCGGGAAGCTTGGCGAACGCTGCATCGGTTGGCGCGAAGACCGTGAACGGGCCTGGGCCGCTAAGAGTTTCGACCAAACCAGCCGCTGTTACCGCGGCTACGAGCGTCTCGAAGTCGCCGGCTGAGACCGCGACCTCAACGATGTTGGGCTCTGCGATCACGCCGACTGGACCGTCGTCGTCGTCGCAAGCGAGGACGCTCGTCGTCATGATGCCCATGGCGAGCGCTGCGGTGAGAAGTCGTGGTGCACGCATCGTTATTTCTCCTTGCGGTACGAGTTGGTTATCGAGAAAGTGCGGGCTGGACGTTCCAGCGCCGTTGAATTGCGGGCAGGGTGGCGGCTTGGTAAATGGCAGCCAGCCCGACCAACGAATAGATCGCGCGGCTCGCGCCGCTCGCGGATCCCAAGAGCGCCGCGACCAAATCGAAACCAAATAGGCCTACCAAGCCCCAGTTCAGGCCGCCGATCACAAGCAGAATCGCAGCCGCGATATCGATCATCTTCATTGTGAACCCCCTTCAGTTTATTGCAGTCCGTACGTCTTTGTTCAACTGTTGTTGAAACAATCATACCATGAGGCGGCGATCTTGTCAAGGTTTGTATAGGCAATTTATTGACAAAGTCTCTACAATCGGCTAAGCTATTGGCATGGTTGACGTAGCGGACAACACGGAAAAGCGTCACCCGATCCGGGTGGCCGCGGCCCGCGCCGGGTTGACGCCCGGTCTGCTGCGCGTGTGGGAGTCGCGGTATGCGGCGGTCGCGCCGGGACGGACTGAGAAAGACCAACGCCGCTACTCGGACGACGACATCGAGCAATTGAGGCTACTTCAGGCTGCGGTCCAGGGCGGGCGGCGGATTGGCGATGTCGCGTCCCTCGAGCGCGCCGAGCTCGAGGCGATCGTACAGGAGGATCGGCGCGAAACAACGCGCGCGTTGGGCGCCGACGCGGGGGTTATCGAGGGGTCTGCGGGAATCCTCAGAGCGTGTCTGGGTGCCGTGGAGCGGTCCGATGTCGAACAGTTGCGACGCTCGCTCGTGCGCGCTCTGCTCGGGCTGAGTGCCATCGAGGCGGTACAGGAGGTGGTAAGCCCTTTGATGCGACGACTGGGCGACATGTGGGCCCAGGGTCAGGTCGACCCCGCCCACGAGCACCTGGCGACGGTGATCGTGCGGCAGGTACTGGTCGACGCGGCGCTGAGCATCGGGCCGGCGAACGGCCATCAGCGCATCGTGATCGCGACGCCCGCTGGCCAGCTGCATGAGATCGGGGCGCTCGAGGCGGCTTTGTGCGCCGCGGGCGAGGGGTGGGGTGTCACCTATCTGGGCGCGGATCTACCCGCCTCCTCGATCGCGCGCGCGGCGCGCGACCGTGGTGCCAGAATGGTCGCGCTCAGCATCGTACACCCCGACGATGACCCCGATTTGGTACCTCAGATCGAGGAGCTCTTTCAGACGCTCGACGAGGATGTCGTGTTGGCGGTGGGTGGACGGGCGGCCACGAAACACGCGGATCGGTTTCGCAGTGCAGGAGCGATCGTCATGAATGACTTCGCCGATCTCCGCGACGCGATGCACGACGTCAACGGTAGACGCCGATGAGGATTTCGCTTTAGGTTCGCGCGGACGTCGATTGGTGGTACACAAGCGTCTGGAGGAACCCTATGCGACCCTCGCGTAACACGTCGATCTTTGTTGTTCTCATCGCGATTGTACTGAACAGCCCCTCCTTATTGACAGCTCAAACCCGCGAAGCCGGTCCGTGGTGGCCGCATGCCGTCTGGGGACCAGAAGACCAGGCCGGCGCGTCCAACTGGATCACGCCGCAGAAAGTCCTGGCCGCGATGGACCTGGTCTCCACCGGTGTCGTTCACGATCTGGGGCAACCCTACGAGCAAGGCATGCCGCTGTTTGGTCAGCGCACCTACGCGCTCCACATCCCCGGTTCGCCTACGTATGAGCCCTTCGGCGAGAACAAGCTCGTGGGTCATGATGAGTTTATTTGTGGGGAGCTCGGACAGGTCGGCACCCAATTCGACGGGCTCGGTCACATCGGCACGCGGCTCGAGATGGCGGACGGGACGGTCAAGGATGTCTTCTACAACGGCATCCCGACTGAGGAGTTGCGTGGCGCCTACGGTCTGCAGAAGCTGGGGATCGAACACATCAAGCCGATCATCACTCGCGGTATCCTGGTCGACGTCGCCGGCTACAAGGGCGTCGATGTGCTGAACGAAGGCTACGAGGTCACAGTAGACGACGTGTTGGGCGCGCTCGCCTGGCAGGGAATCGACGAGGCGGGCATCACGCCTGGAGACGCGATATTCTTCCGCTACGGGTGGTCCGCGCATTGGGACGATCCATCGCAGTACAATGGTGCGGTACCCGGTATCGGTTTGGCGGTCGCAGCGTGGCTGATCGACAAGCAGGTGTCGATGATCGGCTCCGATACGTACACCAGCGAGGTCGTGCCAAACCCCGATCCTGACCTCGCCTTCCCCGTGCACCAGGAGCTCATCACCAAGAACGGGATCTTCAACCTGGAGAACCTGAGGTTCGATACTTTGGTGCCGGGTTCCGACTACGAGTTCTTGTTCGTATTCGCCCCCATTCCCTTTGTGGGCGGGACCGGCTCACCCGGCCGGCCGATCGCCATTCTGTGAGGTCCAATGATCGCTGACCGTTACCGCCGTTTTGCCGAGAGGATCCTGGCTGATGCCGATATCGTCATCAACGGGAGTCGTTCCTGGGACATCCAGGTCCGCGACGAGCGG
>JBDHIC010000183.1:0-3779 GCA_039589035.1 Gemmatimonadota bacterium
CGACATCGAGGAGAAGGGTGACCGGTCGAGGGTCGTCTTCTCAGGTGACACCGGGCGATTCGGGGTGCCGATCCTTCCGGACCCGGATCCCATTGGTGACGCCGACTACGTGGTGACAGAATCGACCTATGGCGACCGCGTTCACGAGCACGAGCCGGTCGCCGACCAACTCGAACGCGTGGTGCTGGCGGCGGTAGAGCGCGGGGGGGCACTGATCGTGCCGGCGTTTGCCATTGGTCGAACCCAGGCGCTGATGGTTCATCTGAACGAACTCGAGCGCGCCGGTCGGATCCCTTGCCTGCCGACGTTTGTCGACAGCCCGATGGCACTCGACGCAGTGGACATCTATAGCCGACACCGCGAGGAGTTCGATGACAAGACATGGGAGCGAGTGATCGCCGAGGACACGCCGCTCCGGTGTGCAGACTTTCGCCTCGCCCGAAGCCGCAAGCAATCGAAGGCGATCAACGAGATCGACGA
Organism: Gemmatimonadota bacterium; assembly: GCA_039589035.1. Taxonomy (GTDB): domain Bacteria; phylum Gemmatimonadota; class Gemmatimonadetes; order JACCXV01; family JAHWKZ01; genus CAMYLR01. Next base: position 481 of record JBDHIC010000183.1, read on the forward strand.
GCCGATCATCATTATCTCGGCCAGCGGGATGGTGACCGGTGGTCGCATCCTGCACCACATGCGAAAGCGGTTGCCCGACCCACGTACGACGGTGCTCATGGTTGGCTATCAGGCGCACGGTACGCGCGGCCATCAGCTGGCTTCCGGTGATCGCACGCTTCACATCTTCCATGACGAGGTTCCGGTGCGCGCGACCGTGGAGATACTCCACGGGATGTCCGCGCACGCCGGAGGCAACGAGCTCATGCGGTGGCTGGGCACCGCGACCGGACCGCCCCAGGCCGCGTACGCCGTGCACGGCGAACCCGATGCGGCGGCGGCGCTGGTCACACGTCTCGGTGACGAGCTCGGCTGGCGCGCGTCGGTACCGGATCCGGGAGATCGCGTCGACCTCGAGTCCGACGGACGAGCCGCCGGGTAGCGGGTATCTTCAGACCCATGCACTGGAAAGCGGGCGCTCTCGACGATCGTGCGCGTACGGGGGTGCTTCACACCGATCACGGCGTCGTCCGCACGCCGGCCTTTATGCCGGTCGGGACGCTGGCCACGGTCAAGGGGCTAACACCCAACGATCTCAGCGAGCTCGGGGTCGAGATCGTGCTCGCCAACGCGTACCACCTTCATCTGCGACCGGGGGCCGATATCGTTTTCGACTTGGGCGGGCTGCACCAGTTCATGGGGTGGGACGGGCCGATTCTGACCGATAGCGGCGGGTACCAGGTGTTCAGCCTGGCCGCTCTCCGACAGATCGACGACGACGGGGTCACGTTCCGGTCGCACCTCGACGGCACCACCCACCGCTTTACACCCGAGAGCGTGATGCAGCTCGAAGCCAAGCTCGGTGCCGATATCGTGATGGCGTTCGATGAGTGCGCACCGTATCCGTGTGAGCCCAACGAAGCTCAGGTCGCGGCCGAGCGTACCTTGCGCTGGGCTGAACGGTGCTTGACCGCGCACCGGGCGCTCAACGATGAGCCATGGGTGCACCGTCGGTTCCTGTATGGCATCATCCAAGGTTCGGTGGATGGTACGCTGCGGCGCGAGAACGCACGCGCGATGACGTCGCTCGATTTCGATGGTTTCGCGATTGGTGGTTTGTCGGTTGGTGAATCAAAACCGCTCATGTACGAGATGCTCGATGTGACTGTACCGGAGTTACCAGCGGACAAGCCACGGTACTTGATGGGAGTCGGTTTCCCGGAGGATGTTGTGACAGCGATCGGTCGTGGAGTCGATCTGTTTGATTGCGTCGCTCCCACGCGCCATGGCCGCACCGGAGCGGCGTACACGCACGACGGTCGGATCAACATCGAGAACGCGCGTTTTGCTGCCGACGATCGCCCGCTCGACGATACTTGTGGTTGCGCGGTTTGCAGTACATGGAGTCGGGGCTACATCCGACACCTTTTCCGGTCCGAGGAGATGCTCGGTCCGCGGCTTCTCTCATACCATAACGTGGCGTTCCTGATCGATCTCGTAGAGCAGACGCGGCAGGCGATCGAAGCCGGAGATTTCGAACAGTGGTCGAGTGGTTGGAGCGATCGATACCTGCTGGCATCAGCAATGGAGGCGCAATGCATTATGTGATACCCGTGCTCATGGGATCGCCCGGCGGCCAAGGCGGAACCGAGGGGTTCTTCGTTTCGCTGTTGCCGATCGCGGCGATGGTCGCCATCCTGTGGTTCCTGCTCATCCGCCCACAGCAGAAGGAGCAGCAGCGACACGGCGCGCTCGTGAAGGGTCTGAAAAAGGGGGACGAGGTGGTTACGGTGGGTGGTCTCTACGGCCGCATCATGTCGCTCAGAGACGAGAAGATCTCCCTGAAGATCGCAGACGGGGTCAAGGTCGACGTCGAACGTAGCAAGGTCGTACGCGTGCTGAGCAAGCAAACCGAAGCGGAAGAGTCGTAATGGCGATTCGCGAGCTCCGTTATCTCGGCGATGCCGTGTTGCGTCAAAAGACCGAGCCCGTCGAGCGGTTCAACGCGGAGCTCGGAACGTTGCTCGACGATCTCGCGGAGACGATGTACGAGAATGCGGGGGTCGGACTCGCGGCGCCTCAGGTTGGTGACACGCGTCGCGCCACTGTTGTTGACATGAGCGAAGCGCGTGACGGAACCGAGGTGCTCGAGCTCATCAACCCGGTCGTCGTTTCGAAGTCCGGGACGGTCCACAGCGACGAGGGGTGTTTGTCGATCCCGGGTGTCGTTGAGACCATCGAGCGATCGGCCGAGGTCGAGGTCGAGTACCAGGATCGTGATGGTGATCGCCACACCGTTCGGGGGGTTGATCTCTTGGCGCGCGTTCTTCAGCACGAGCTCGATCACTTGGACGGGATCCTGTTCATCGATCACCTGGGAACACTCCGTCGTGACCTCGCGGTGCGTGAGTTCAAGAGCGCGATGGCGGAGAAGGGCCTTCCAGTCGGTCCGGGGTAGTGGGCGAGTCCATGCAGGTCGTCTTCTGGGGCAGCCCCCGATTCGCGGTACCCACCTTGAAAGCGCTGATCGACAGCCACTACTCGGTAGCGGCGGTGGTGACTCAACCCGACCGTCGTCGCGGCCGCGGGGGACGCGTCTCGGCCACCCCGGTCGCGCGTGTCGCCGAAACGGCCGGCATCCCGCTGCTCAAGCCTGACAAACCACGCGGCGAGAGTTTTGTCGCCAGCTTGATCGATGGGGCTCCAGATGTGTTCGTCGTAGCCGCATACGGCGAGATCTTGCGTCCCGAAGTGCTCGCGCTGCCCGCTCACGGAGCGTTCAACGTGCACGCGTCGCTCTTGCCGGCCTACCGCGGTGCGGCCCCGGTGACTCGCGCCATACTCGACGGTTGTGACTCGACCGGCATCACGATCATGCGCATGGAAGCCGGGCTCGACACCGGCCCGATCTGTCTGCAAGCGGAGGAGCCGATTCACGCCGGCGACTCGGCGGGTACGGTCACTGAGCGATTGGCGACGCTCGGCGCGACGTTGATGGTCGACGCGCTGGGTCGCCTCGAAGCCAACACACTGACGGAAACACCGCAGGACGACGCTTTGGCGTCGTACGCCACCAAAGTCACGGCCGAGGACGCGCACCTCGATTGGTCCGCCGGTGTCGCATCGCTCGAGCGTGCGGCGCGAGCCTACGACCCGTGGCCGGGCGCGTGGACGACGTGGCGTGGCGAGCGCCTCAAGGTGTTCCGGTTGCGACCGATCGCCGAGCCTGAGAGCGCGCCGGTGGGCGCGGTGGTGCGTGTCGATCCTGAACCGGTCGTTGTCGCGGGTGACGGACTCGTCGTGCTCGATGTCGTTCAACC
>JBDHIC010000184.1:0-5345 GCA_039589035.1 Gemmatimonadota bacterium
GTGTCCACGCCGTCCAAGCGATCGGTGCTGAACTTGGTCGCCAGACGGCTGTTCAGGGTCCACCGGTCGGCCGGTTTGTAGCTGGCGTGGGTCGACAGGATGTGCGCCGTGCTGCGCGCCGCCAAACGCGTCGGCCCGACGCCGTTGTCACGCTCGTATTTGTGCTCGTACCGTGCCAGCGCGTTCCAGCGGTTGCCCTGCGTTTGGCGCCACGCCAATCCGAGGCGCGTGCGCTCGTAGAGACTCTGATCGAAGAACGTGCTCCACGACGTCTGGCCGAGGAACGTCCAGTCGTTATCGAGCTTACGGGCCAGACCGCCGGTGAAGAACATCTGGTCCTGGAGCCGTCCGAGGCGGTACTCGATCCGTCCGGTGGCCTTCATCGATGGGCTCCGCGTGTACTCGAGCGCCGTCGCGACCGCGGTCGCTTCGTTCGGGTTCTCGCCCTCGATCGGATTCAGCCGCTCGAACGAGAGGTCGAGCCGCAGGCCGTCGCCGATCGTCCAGCGGTTGGCGACGCCGATCGCGGCGTACGCCTCGCGGCCGTCAAACGCGTCGGCGGCCCGGTACTCGGCGAACAGATCGGCTGTCTTGAACAAGTCGCTGCGCAATCCGAACAGCGTCTGATTCTGACGCTGACCTTGGTTGAGCGCGTACGGACCGGCGAACGACGAGATGAACTCGTGGCGCGCGTACAGCTCGGTCTTCTCGCTGATGCGATAGTCGCCACCGACGATCGCCTGCCACTGATCGATGCGGTCGAGATCCTGATTGAGTTCGCCGAACACCGACAGCGGCTCGGCCACGCGAGCACGCAGGCGCGCGTTGATGCTGTTGGTCTCGTTTGGCGTCCCGCCTATCGTCAGCGAGCTGGCGGGGATCGTGCTCTCGCGCGCGTACAGATATCCGAGCTCGAGGTCGAAGCGATTGTTGATCGCCTGTTGCAGCGTCAACTGCGCACCGCGGCGATCGCCACCGGTGCGGCGATCCTCGGTTGCCAGCACCTCGCCGACCAGCGTCGTCCGGTCGCCGAGCGCCGCCCGGCCGCGGATCCCGATCTCGTTCCGACCGGCGCCAAAGCCAGCCGTGCGGTTGAAGAACTCGACATCGGTGCGCGCCGCGAACGCGTTGATGTCGAGACGCGGGGTCCGATGTTGGACCTCGATCCGCTGCGCGTCGCCACTCAGCTGATCGGAGCTGTCGGAAGCCGCGTACTCCACGATCACCCGCGTGTTGTCGGTCACGTCGACCGCTGCGTTGACGCTCCACAGATCGAGCTCGCCGAACGGGTTCTCGTCACGTGTGATCGAGCCGCCAAGCTCGACGCGGGCAAACGGCCGGACCGTCACCGCGCTGCCGACGGTCCAGAAGTTGTCGCCGCCCTGCTCGACCTCGTACGACACCCGGATCGTGATCGGGTTCAGGTCACGGTCGACGCTCGAAATCGGTCGCCGGAATATCAGTCGGCCGGTGAGCGGCTCGACCGAGTAATCGACGAAGCGCGTCATCGGCTCGATCTTGAGGATCACGTCGGGGTGGTTTCGATCGCGGGTCACGATCTCGACGCGCTCGCTGTTGATCAGACCCTCCGGCCGCGTCAACGAGTACGGACCCGAGATCCCCTGACCCGGGAACTCGTCGACGATGAGACCCGACGATCCGCGGCTTACGAACGCGTCGAACCCGCCGCTATCCCACTCGATGTGGCTCTGAACACCGTTGAGCGAGCGGTAGTAGGCACCCAGCGTGCGCACATCGGTCGCTGCCGGCGTCGTGATGTCGCCGAACTGTACGTACGACGGACCGCGCTCGAGCCGCGCATAGAACCGACTGTTGCTCTGGGCGTCGAACCGCTTGATCGAGGCGTCGCCGTACACCGGGTAGAGCTCGTCCGGACGGATATCGCGGAACAGTCGCGTCCGGGCGTCCCGCTCGGAGTCGTAACGCAGCGTCAACAGGATGTCGTTGCCCAGTTCGCCCTTCATAAAGACCGCGCCACGGGCGCCGCCTTGCCAGGCGTCATCCGGGTCGCCAAACGCGAAGTCGGAGAGCTGGTCCTCAAACCGATCGTCTGCGAGCACACCCCGGTTCGACCGGAAGTCGATCCGGCCCTCGAGCACACCGGCGATGATGAACCCCATCGGCGGTGCAATAGGCGGCGCCTCCTCGGCCAGGGCGATCTGGCTCGCCGCGAACCGCAGCGCGGGCCGGTTTGTCATCTCCACCGGGACGATCAGCTCGAGCTCGGCCTCGCTGTCGAGAACGGCGAGCTGGACGCCCGGCTGGCTGGCATCGAGGTCGTGCGCAACCAAGCGTGTCTCCGTCGTCATGACCGTGACCGGAACCCGCGGCGTGTGCTGCGCTGGAACCACGTCCCACGGGAGAGTTGCGAAGTCGCGCCGCATCTCCGCTGATGTCAGCGGCGGCTGTTCGACCGGTTGACGATCGCGGATGTGCGGGATCGACGAGTGCGTCGGCACTTCTTCAAACTGCTGGGCGGGGTCGCCCGCTGAGTTGCTGGGATCGCTTGCCGCCCGCCGCGCGTACACCGCGGCAATGACATCCGGGTGCCGGACGCCAACGCCGAAGTCGGCGCGGAAGAGTTCGCCCCTCTTGATGTCCGCAAACCGGGTCGTCAGGTCGCCGCTCTGGCGGTTGTCGAGGAGCATGAGCTCCCCACCCACTGGCAGCGTCGTCGGGTCGATCTTGATGACATGGAGCCGCGGGCTGACGCCGACGAACGTGAAGTTGCCCTCGTTGTCAGTGACCGCGGACGTGCCGTCCTCCATCCAGATCCGGATGCCCGGCACGCCGAGACCGTCGTTCGCCAACACCGGATCGTCGCTGCCGCAATCGTCGCAGCGGAGGAACACCTTACCGGTGACGATCCCCTGGTCGGTGAACAAGCCGCGCGTCACGCGTACCGTCGCGGTCGCGATGTTGGACGTCACGCCGGACAGCACACTCATCGCGCGGGCGCTGTTGACACTTTCACCGAGCGGTGTACCCGCCCCGATCTGGACGCGATAGGTGACATCTCCAACCGCGTTCTCGCGAATCATTCCGACCTGGAACGCAAGGCTCCCCGTTCCGTCCATCGTCGGATCATCGGCTGGGTTGCCGTTGACGCGGGTCGAGCCTTCCAAGTACACGAACCCGGTCGGCAACACGTCGATCGCAACCACGTTGTCGATCGGTTCGCTCGTCGGATTGCTGATCGAAATCGTGTACTCGACGAAGTCGCCCAGCTCAGCCTCGCCACGCGAAGTCTGCTTCTGGACCACCAGGACCTCGCCGCTCGCGCTATCGGGTACCACCGGTGTCGGACCCGAAACATCGCTGTCGTTCTCCGGATTATTGTCGTCGTCGTTGGAGACGCTGACCTCGTTGGTCACGAACTCGCCGGCGTCGGCTGTGATCATCACGGTAACGATGAGCGTCGCCATCTCACCCGGCGCGATCGGGCCCGGGTTCTCGCAGGTCAGGACTTGGTTGTCGACGCTGCAGAGGGCACCGGGCGTGGGCGCAAACCCTTCGCCCTCGACCGCCAGCACGGTCACACCGACAGGGAGTGTATCAGTGACTGTGATCGGACTCGTCGTCGGTGTCGCGCCGACGTTCGTGATCGTGATTGTGAACGTTCCCTCGGCGTCGACCTGGAACTGTTCGTCGGCAGTCTTCTCGATTGACAAATCGACATCGCTGACTCGGGTCACGACGCGACTGTCTGGATCGGAGCCATCATTGGACGTTCTCGAACTCACCGCTCGCTGTAACGATTGCGTGGACGGAGTCGACAACCGACTCACCGGCAGCAAGGGTCGAGATCGCCGGCCATATGATCACACCACTCGCGTGCACGCCGTTCCGCGAAGCCGACACGAACTGGATGCCGGCTGGCAGATCGTCGGTGACAATGACGTCGAGCGCATCGCCCGGCCCCACATTCGTAGTGGTGATCACGTATGTGATCGTGTCACCGACCGCCGCAGTCGAGGGACCGCTCTTGGTGGTTACAACATCAGCCGGTAGGCCGACGATTGTGATTACGGAGTCGGACACCTCGGGGTTGTTGTCATCCGAGGACCACGATGCGGTCGCCACGTTCTCGTACGTGCCTGGTGCGGGGAGTACCGCGCGCACGAAGTAAACGACAGCGGCAGATCCAGGCGCGAGCTGATCGATCGTCGGCCATTGGATCACGCCGTCCGAAAGCACGCCTTTGCCCGCGTCGACGAACACGGCGCCTTCCGGCAGCTCGTCGGTGACGGTCACGCTCTTCGCCGTGCCCCCACCGCTGTTCGTTACAGTGATCGTGTACGTGATCGTGTCACCGACCGCGGCCATCGCCGGACCAGTCTTGACGATCACGAGGTTTGGCGGCTGCGCGAGCGGCGGCGGTGGTGGCGGTGGCGAACCCGCTAGCTGGAAGCCGACGTCGGTCGCCGCGCCGGTCCCACCGGACGGCACGGTTACCGTCTGCGGATCGTTACCGGTCGTGAGCGTCGAGCCGGCCGGGTCGGTGACATCCGCGGTTACGTCGCCGACCGGGACGCTCGCCGCGTAGTTGCCATTGAAGTCAGTCGTGACCGTGATCGGAGGCCCGCTGGACGGGGTCAAGACCACCGTGACACCCACCAGATTGGGTTCGCCCGGATCCTGGATACCGTCGCTATCAACATCTCGGAAGACGTGACCGATGATCGTGCCCGCGCCCGGCGGGAACTGGAAGCCGACGTCGGTCGCGATGCCTGCACCGCCGGCGGGGACGCTCACCGTTTGCGGATCGTTGCCGGTGGTGAGCGTGCCCCCCGCCGGATCGGTGACATCGACATCGACGTCGCCGGCCGGAACGCTGGATGAGTAATCGCCGTTCACATCAGTGGTCACCGTGATCGGCAAGCTGAAGAGCGGCGTCAGGACAACGTCGACGCCGGCCAGGTCGGGCTCGCCCGGATCCTGGACACCATTCCCATCGGTGTCGCCGAACACATGACCGCTGATCGTGCCGGTCGCCGGTGGGAACTGGAAGCCGACATCGGTTGCGGTGCCAGTACCGCCCGCGGGGACGCTCACCGTTTGCGGATCGTTGCCGGTGGTGAGCGTGCCCCCCGCAGGGTCGGTAACATCGACGTCAACGTCGCCGGCCGGAACCGTGCTCGAGAAATCGCCGTTGACATCGGTGCTAACCGTGATCGGTGGACCACTGGATGGCGTCAGCACCACGTCAGCGCCGGCCAGATCGGGCTCGCCCGGATCCTGAACGCCGTCGCCGTCGGTGTCGCCAAACACATGGCCATTGATTGTGCCGGTGGTTGGCGGGAACTGGTAGCCCACGTCGGTCG
>JBDHIC010000185.1:0-3745 GCA_039589035.1 Gemmatimonadota bacterium
GCGGATCGGAAACGTGATCTGCTGCATGGTGTAGCCTTCGTAGAAATGAAACCGACCCTGCATCGCGACGAGCGTTCGACCTTCGAGCGAACCCAGTATCAGTCGCCCGCTATGGCTCTCGACGGTCGACGTCGGGAAATGCGGGAGGTGCTCATAGTCGAGCGAAGCATCGATCGCGATGTCGTCGACGAGAGCGCCTAATCCGGTGCCGAGCACGATCCCCAGGGCTGGCTGTTGGTCTGAACGGGCCCGGATGTAGTCGGTCGCCTCGTCAATGCGTGCCAACTGCACGCTGGCTTCCGTTTGATGGTCGGTCACAACCCTGCCTCGTTCGGATTATGGATTCAAGCTTCGGTGGGCCGGGGTCCAAAAAGGACCGTGCCGAGCCGCACCATGGTCGAGCCCTCCTCGACCGCTATCTCGTAGTCGTTGGTCATGCCCATCGAAAGCGTATCCGGTGTCTCATCGGTCGATTGGCTCTGCAAAGCCTCGAACAACCGACGCAGATCCTGAAACGCCTTGCGAATGACCGCTGTGTCTTCGGTCCACGGCGCCATCGTCATCAACCCCCGGAGTCGAACACCATCGAGCTCGGCAATCTCGAGCGCGGACTCGACCGCCACCCCGGGTGCAAAACCGTACTTCTGAGTTTCCCCGGCCACGTTTACCTGAACCAGGGCGTTCACGCTCTGGCCTTCGGCTCGAGTCGAAATCGCCCGCGCTAAACGGATCGAATCGACAGATTGGATCCAATCGAACAACGCGATGGCGTCGCGAACCTTGTTGCGCTGGAGATGGCCGACCATGTGCCGCTCGACCCCGGCCGCCGAAAGCGCCTCCGCAGCCTCGTCGAACTTGACGATCGCCTCGTGGACCCGGTTCTCTCCGATGTCCGTCAGCCCGAGACCTACTGCCGTTCTCAGGACCGCCGCCGAGTGTCCCTTGGTAATGGCGACGATCCGCACGTTGCACGGATCCCGACCCATCCTTTCACAAGCCCCGGCGATCGCTCGACGAACAGTCGCGAGGCGATCGGCCGGACCCTCTGCCGGCCGCGAGCGGGTCGGCTGAGCGGCATGCATCAAAGACAGTAGAATTTATGGGTGGCTGTCGCGTCAAGCAAGCAAAACAGGCTCGCGAGCACGTCTAAACCGCCTCCGTGGTTTGCCGGTTTACTTGGGAAAGGCATATACTGAGGCTAGTTCTCAGGAGGACAGCAATGCTCCAAAAGGCACACCTTTCAGGCCTGATTCTCGCATTAGGCCTCGGGTTGATTTACCTACCGACATTCGCCAACGCCCAATCCATCGATCAACACTTCGATCCGATCGTCACGGTTCCGGATGCGGCAACCTATCCGGAAGCCGTTCAACAGCTGATCGAGGAGGGGTACCGGCAGCTGAGCGAGGCCACCGGACCAGATGACGATCTACACCTCGACGCAGCCAAGGCGGCTTTCGAGGCCGCGCTGGAGATCGACCCGCGTGCGGTGCACGCGCTAAACGGCGTCGGCATCTACGAGCTGACGAAGGACGAGCAGTGGCTGGTGATCCTGGAAAGCCTCAAAAAGCTATTCAACCGTGATCATATCTCGATGGCGATCAAGGCGTTTGAGAAGTCGCTTGAAGTCGATTCCGATTTTTATGCGGCTCGATACAACCTTGCGCTGGCGTATCGCCAGGCGCGCGGAACTAAGAACTACGAGCGCGCAATCCAACAACTTGAGCGCCTGGTAGAGGAGGCACCGGAATTCGGCGATGCGTTCCTGCTACTGGTAGTCACGTACCGGGATGCTGGCGACTTGACATCGATGGTCGAGACGATCCAGAACGCCCCGGAGGAGACATCGCCCTCCCTCGCGAGTCGTAATCTGCTATTGGGCTACGCCCTCGTGAACCTGAAGCAGCCTGTGGAGGGAGCCGCCGCCTATCGAGCGGGGATCGGGGCGATCGAGGACGCGTGGGAGGCAGATCTTTACTGGCACGACATCCGACCGATCGCCTCGCCAAACGCTGAAGCCGAGTTCCAACGCTTGGACATGGCCCGGAAGAAAGCATATCTGCTGACCTTCTGGCAGCGGCTTGCGGACCAGTCATTTACGTCTTTCGACGAGCGCGTGGCTGAACACTACCGCCGGCTACATCATGCCTACGAGAACTACCGACTCGATCTGCCTGAACGACGCCACTACTCCTCCGCCGCTGCCTACGTTCCGCCGTGGCAGACGGGGTTCGACGACCGTGGAGCGATTTACCTGCGTCACGGCGAGCCGGACGACACCGCGACTCATGCCGGCCCGGATTACGAGAAGAACATCTCGTGGAGGTACGATCGCGCCGATGGGGATCCGCTCGTCTTCCACTTTGTAAGCGATGAAGATATCCAAGACTTCAAGCTGGTCCGCCGGTTGAGCGACGTGGTGATCACGGATAGCTCAAAGCTATCGGGGCAGCAAAGATTCAGCCGAAGCTGTGGAGTCGGCGGAGGGTGTGACAGCTATGACACGCGGATCTTGGAAACCGAGCGAGAGGCCATGAGGGATCTGTACTCCTCGCGTGGTCATCTCGATCCCTACTACGACCGAGCTGCGACAAGTCTCGACGAACAGATCCTCGAAACCGAAGAAAGCAACCTCGCGCGTGACATCGCCATCGCGACCCACACCGTGTCGTACACACCGGACCTCCCCGAGTCGCCCCTGCGGTACCCCGTTCACCCGGTCGCGTTTAAGAGCGTCAGCGGCCGCGGCGAGGTGTTTTTCTACTACGCCCTGCCAACCGCTGAGGTGAGCGTGTTACCATACGGAGGCGGGGGTAGCGAGATCGACTACCGGTACCAACTGTTGGTGAGCGCACTAGGCGATCGGACACCGCTGGCTCGGCAGGAGGACGACGTCAAGATTGCCAGCGCCAAGCCGATCCCGCGTGAGACCGGCGTCATGTTGCCGGGCGTGCGCTCGGTCGTGGTCGGTCCTGGCGACTACGAGTACGGAATGAAGCTGACGGACCTCAACTCGGGTCGCTTCAACGTTCGGCGGGGAGCCGTCCACGTTGACGATTTCGGCAAGCCAGGGCTGGCGGCCTCCGGAATCGTACTCGCCAACCGAATCAGCCCGGCGAGCGACCCCTCGAACCCCTTCGTCCGTTGGGGAAAGCTCAAAGTCTTGCCACTGCCTTCGCGGATCTACCGCCGGACGCAGCCGGTGTTCGTCTACTACGAAGTGTACGGCCTGTCCGAAGACGCTACCGGGGCGGGAAACTATCGCACAACGTACACGTTGGAATCTCAACAGCCGGATCGAAACATCATCGCCCGTTTCTTTTCCTCTGTTGGCGAACTACTAACAGGGGGCGAGGAGAAGGGGTCAATTACCTACTCCTTTGAACGATCGCAACCCAGCGTTGTCGATCCTCTGCTGGAGTTCTTCTCGCTCGATGTCTCGGAGTCCCCGCCGGGGAATTACTTGCTGACGGTTGAGATCGAAGATCTCGAGACCAATTCCTCACTGCGACGTCAGGTGGGGCTGTCGTTGGTCGACTAACACCAAATCGTCCCTCACAACTCAGTCGATGACTGGCGCCTACGCCACGCGGCGTCGATCGCAACTCGCAACTCGCGGATCGCCCCTGCAGGGTCGTCCGCGGCCTGGATCGCCGAACCCACCGCCACACCTGTGACCGCCGGGATCCTAAACACGTCTGTAATCCGCTCGACGGTCACGCCCCCGATCGCTAGCACCGGGATC
>JBDHIC010000186.1:0-6711 GCA_039589035.1 Gemmatimonadota bacterium
ATCGCGCTCGAATGGCAGGAGCTCATCTGCATCTCGAGGGGGTAGGGTCGAACGATAGGCTGCCAATGATGCCAAACCGACGTCGAGGTCGCGGCTGCGATTGGTAGTTTTGGCAAGCCAACGGAGGTCTCTTCGGCAGCGCTTGAAGCCCGGCCCTGTAACAACCTTCTTCGCCCGTGCCAGTATGACCCGCGATCGACGACTGGCGACCCGAAAATCGTGCAAACCGTCTGGATCGGTTCCCGACTGAACCGCCTGCTCGTTGTCTCGCATGGTGTTGAACAAAGGGAGGAGGGCCTGCTTGACAGCGGCACCCGGTGGCGACTCGGGGTCAAGCTGCACGTACACTCAGCGGACGTTTCTTCGTCTGAACCCTTCCGGTCGACGCCGGCGCAGCCGGGTCGCTGCGCGCAGACGTCTTTCCGCCCACGCGATTATTCGCTCCTGAGACCCAGCGCCCTCTTCCTCGCTCACGGAGCAGTGGACGTAGCTGCCATCCGGCTGCATCTCCCAGCCGTTCCGCTCATCATTCAGCTGAGTATCGAGCAAAAACCGAAGATGCGACCGTTGCGCTGAGTCTTCAACGGGAGCCAGGATCTCGACGCGATTCTCGAGGTTGCGCTTCATCAGGTCCGCCGAGCCGATGTAGTACTCCTCGTCACCACCGTTCGCGAAGTAGAACACGCGGGTGTGCTCAACCCGGACGTTGTCCGAGAGCCCTGGAATGCCAGGACGTAGACGACACGTGTCGCGGACAATCAGATCGACCTTGACTCCTGCCTGTGAAGCTCGATAGAGGGCCCGGGTCATGTCCGGATCCTCGAGCGCGTTGAGCTTGAACTGAATGTGACCGGGCGATTCGTCAGAATGCAGCGAGATCTCCCGGTCGATCTTCTTGAGGAGCGAGGGCTTCATGATCTTGGGCGCCGGCAGGACCTTACGATACTTCCGCTTGGGCCGGTAACCGGTAGTCAAGTAGTTGAACAGTTCGGTTAGATCCTGACCGATCGTATCATCGCATGTGATAAGTCCGAAGTCGGCGTAGAGGCGCGCTGTTTCCGCATGGTAGTTGCCGGTTCCCGTATGCGCGTACCGGCGAAGTCCGTCGTAATCCTGGCGCACAACCAGGATCGCCTTTGCATGTGTCTTCAGGCCGACCACACCGTACGTGACGTGGATCCCGGCCTCTTCCAGCCGGTTGGCCCAGCGAATGTTCGCCTCCTCGTCAAAGCGAGCCCTCAACTCCACGACGACTGCTACCTGTTTGCCATTCTGGGCCGCCTCGATCAGGTAGTGAAGCGCCTTCGAGTCGGCCGAGGTGCGGTAGAGCGTCATCTTTATCGCGCGGACTTTCGGATCCCGACTCGCCTCGCGCAGGAACCGCTCCACGGACGTCGAATACGACTGGTAAGGATGGTGGATCAAAATCGACTTCTGATCACGAATGATATGGAACACATTCCGCTCGCTCGTCATCTCGGGGTGCTCGACAGGTTGAAATGGCGGGTAGAAGAGCGTGGCGTCCTTCAACTCGAGCACTCCTTCTACATCCATGAGCTCCATCAAGTCGCGCACTGCCATCAGTCCCCGGACATCGAAAACGTCGGATTGCTCATCGAGACCAAGCTCTGCGGCCAACATGCCTCGATACTCTGACCTCATATCGGCCGCTACCTCGAGTCGGACGATGGGAGCGAATCTCCGCTCCCGCATCCCGGACTCGATGACCGCCAAGAGGTCATCGGCGTTCTCCTCATCGATCGTCGTGTTGGCGTTCCGAGTCACCCGAAACATCGTGTGGTCTTCGATCTCCATCTCAGGAAATAGCAGGTCGAGATTGCTAGCGATGACGCTCTCTATTGTGACGAAAGTGTTACCTCCGTCGACCGCTAAGAAACGCGGGATACCCACGCCAATCGGCACCTTGACCCTGGCCAGCAGCGTATCCTCGTCTTTCGGATACCGCAGGCTGACGAGCAGGTTGAGTGAGAGATTCGAGATAAATGGAAATGGGTGCGCTGGATCGGTCGCCTGCGGTGTCACCAGGGGAAACACGTTCTCGAAGTAATAACGACGGAGCTGCTCTTGTCCGTCCTCAGAGAGCTTGTCAAACGTGGTGAGCTTGATGCCGCGATCCTCGAGAGTCGCGAGAACCGATTTCAGCACGCGACGACGACGCTTCTCTAGCGCACGGACCAACTCGTAGCACTCGTCGATCTGTTGCAGCGGCGTGCGGCCATCAACGGTGGCGAAGTGCACACCAGCACCGACCTGCTGCTTGAGGCCACCGATCCGTTTCATGAAGAACTCATCCAAGTTCGAGCTCGCGATCGAGATGAACTTGAGCTTCTCGAGGAGTGGCGTGTGTGGAAGCTCGGCCTCTGCGAGAACGCGGAAGTTGAAGTTGAGCCACGTTAGCTCACGATTCAGATAGTACTCCGGGAGTTTTAGGTCATGCTCGGCCCCGCGACGAGCAACGGGCACCGGGACCGAATCCGCCGGGGTGCGCAACGTCTTTTCCGCACCGCGCTCTACGATCGGTTTTCTGTCGGGTCCAGGTGGTCGAGGCTTGGCCGTCGGGACGCGGCCGTCGACGATCTTCTTGGTTAGCTCTGCATCGCGGGCGGTTCGTTCAACCATTTTTCTTCCTCGATGATCGCGGGGTCCTGGGCACCCGGGGCACTTATCCTACCACGCACAATTCCACGATGCAATTCCTGCGCCTGACCCACCGGGAACGACGCGTTTTTCGCGCTTAGTTCGTAAAGAAGTCGAACACGCTTCCGAGAGTGCTGCTCTCAGCCTGGTACATCTCGGTGTAGCGACATCGGGCGCAGGTTAGTGTCGTGAAGTTCCGGCCCTGAACATCGAAGATCTTGCTCCAAAAACCGCCCGTGGCGCGCATCTGCCCGGTTTCGTATTCGGTATGATCGCACTTCGGGCAATGGAACGGGAGCTCAGTCATCGCACCCCTCCTTAACGACATGATACCACAACCATCGGGGCTCACAGTGTATATTCGCGTTTCATCGCGCACCAAGCGCAAATCCTTGGTTGAAGCTTATGCGAACTCTGCTCGTATTTCGGCATGGAAAGTCGGACTGGGGCGCGGATTACGACCGCGACCACAACCGGCCTATAGCGAAGCGTGGCCGGCGAGCATCGAAGCTGATGGGCAAGTACCTCGCCTCGATCGACTTGATCCCAGACCAGGTGCTCACCTCATCAGCGACCCGCGCGCGTCAAACCATCGAGTTGGCCTCGGAAGCTGGTCGTTGGGGGTGCCCGGTCCGAGTCACCGAGCAACTTTACGGAGCATCCGTCGATGGTGTGATCGATGAGATTCGAAGCGAGCCCGACACCACCCAAACGCTCTTGATCGCCGGTCACGAGCCGACATGGTCGAGCGTGGTAAGCGCGCTAGCGGGTCGCTCGATCTCGCACTTCCCGACCGCTGCCGTCGCATGCATTGAGTTCGACGTCGATCGTTGGTCTGAAATCGACTACGAATCGGGCCGACTCGCCTGGCACGTGAAGCCAAAGCAACTCAAGCGTGAGGGGTTCGACGGTTAGCTAGTTCTTATCGTCGCGGAACTTCGCGTACCAGTGTGATCCGTCGCAAAACGGCCTGTTCTTCGACTGCCCGCACCGGCACAGCGTGTAGTGCTCCTTGGACGCTCCCTCTCCCTGCTCCGGTCCAACCAACTCGATCCCACCGGTGACCGCGTAGGGACCATCCTTGGTGACCGTTACCATAGGTTCCCGTTCCTGATCACGATGCTCCACGGCTTCGATCGAATAGCTCAGGGCTCCCGAAGGACACTTCTTGATCGTCTCGATGATCTGTTCGACGTCGGCCCCGTCGGGATCGATCCAGGGTTCGGTCTTCAGCTTGAAGACGGTCGCCAGGCCGTCCGTGCAGCGACCCGCGTGGGCACAGATTCCGCGATTGTCGTGAATCGTGATCTTCTTTCCGACATAGTCGTCGCGCTTGTCGAGGCTCCCGTCCGTCAGCTTGGCATCCGAGAAGTCGTTGGTACCGTGCGTCCCGTCGCAAAACGGTTTGTTTGCCGATCCGCCGCATCTACACAACGCCACACCGCGAACGTTGGCGCGCGGCTCACCTTTTGAGCTCTGCAGATACGGGATCTCATGCAGCGTCTGATCGGGGATCAGGTAGTAGGGGCCGTTCGGGAGCGGAACGAGCATCGGCTTCGAGTCAGCCATGGCAGCCCTCCTTTCAGATGGACCTCGAGCGCGATCGCTTCCCCATCGGGCCGCAGGTTGACTACGATCCGGTACTCGCCATCGGGAAGATCGGTACCAAGGATGTCGCGAGCGCTGGCGATCGGTGTGCTGAATGAACGGCGCTCGCCTGGCTCCAGATCGACCGGAACCAGGACCGTCGTGCAGGCAACGCTCTGGGTCCAAACTGGGCGATCACCCCCGTTCACGTCGAACGCGCTGAGGAGGGCGACGCAGCCGTCGGGAAACACTACCGTCACGCGCTCGTCACCGGTGTTCTCGACCGAGAGCCGACCGACGAGCTGCACCGGGAACGACTCCATGATGTCCACCCGAGCACTGAACTCGACGTCACCTTCGTCCGCGCCGGTGGGATCGACGCCGCAGGCTATCGTAAGGGCGGCTATTCCGAGCAGGGGAATCAGGGCCTGAAGACCACGTTTCAGCATCACTGCGATCCTCCGTTGATTAACCCGTGAGGTGCCTCACCGACCTAAACTCCGCATCGGGCCTGCAGGATTAGCGACCCTAGGCCCGTGGCAGCACGACGTCGAACTTCCCCGCCAAGATCTCGGCGTCCTCAGCTTCCGGAGCGAAGTCGACCACCACCCGCGCCTGCTCCTCGCTCGACAAGCTCTGCAGGATGCGATCCGGCTCATTCAGCTCCTGGCCGGCGAAGTACATCTGTGTAATGAGTTCATGGTGGCCGCGCCGGGCGACGCGGAAGTGGATGTGCGGTGGACGAACCCAACCCGAGTCGTCGACCGGGTAGCTGCCTGGCAAGATCGTCTTGAACTCGTACCTGCCATCCGCACCGGTCGTCATCTTGGCCCAACCTTGAAAGTGCGGATCAACCGGACTCGGATTCTGAGCATCGGCCTCGTGGTGATAGCGACCCCACTTGTTGGCCTGCCAGATCTCGACGATCGCATCCGGCACCGGGTTGCACTCATCATCGACGACTTGACCCGCCACGCGTATGACGGTGCCCGCTGCGCGTTCGGAGTGACCTTCGATAAACGTCAAATCGACATCTGCGTCCGGTGGACTCGACGTCGGGTAGAACGGCCCGCTGGTCTGTGCGGGCGTCGTGTGGCACAACGCCGGTGACAGGCTCCGGCCGAAGAGCCGATTTGCAGTCACGCCGGCCAACGCGCCCACGCCGAGTCGGAACAACCGCCGTCGCGATAGGAACTGTAATCCGAGCACTGGCACCTCCTCGGTAAACGTCGTATTCCAACCTAGCGAGAGCGGGATGAATTGACTCCTTACGCTCTTCATAGTATCAATAAAAGATGGGGCGTTTCGGGTGACGCCCCGGATTCCCGATCGGGAGGAGGGTCGATATGGGATCCGGAAGTTTTCTCGCACTGCTCATCATCAGCATCGTCGTCGCGGCGATCCTGCACTACGGGCTCAAGTTCTATGTCCGAGCGGGGCTGACTTCCTTCGTTTCGAAGGTGATCATCGGTTATATCGGCGCGTCGTGGTTCGGCTCGATGTTCGGTCAGTGGGGACCGAGCAATGGCGCTGTGTACTACGTTCCAGCGGTGCTGGGGGCGGCAGCCCTGTTGGTGCTCGTCGTCGACATCGTCAAGACGGTTCACTCCACGTAGGAGCTGTTTCGGAAACCACGACGCCGGGAAACAAGGGGGGGTCACCGCCCATCCCGCGTGACCCCCTGCATCGGTTCGCAACCGTCGTACTGGTGGTCCTCGCTTGTCTCGCCACTTCAGCGCTCACAAGCTCTGCGCAGGTTACTCCGGCACCGCAAACCAAAATCGAACTCATCCTACTCGGGACCGGCTATCCAAGACCGGACCCGGAAACGGCGGGCCCCGCCACCGCGATCGTCGTGAACGGCAAGGTCTTTGTCGTCGACGCCGGCCGAAACGTGACCAACCGGCTGTGGGCCACCAACTATCCACTCAAAGCCATCCAGGCTGTCCTCTTGACCCATCTCCACTCGGATCATATCAGCGGCCTGCCCGATCTCTTCAACACGTCCTGGATCTTTGGCCGCTACAAGCCACTAGAGCTTTATGGACCGCCGGGGACAATCACCGTGGCCAGCGCGATTCTGAAAATGTTCGAGGTCGACATCCCGATTCGACGGGATCTGACCGAGCTTCATGCCGCCGAGGGCGCCACCATTAACGCTCACGAGATTCGCGAAGACCAGGTCATCTACGAAGACGTGGACGTCCGGATCACGGCGTTCCACGTCAACCACGAGCCAGTCGAGCATGCGCTTGGTTACAAGTTCGAGACAGACCACCGGACGATCGTGATCAGCGGTGACACCCGTCCCAGTGAGAACTTGATCGCGCACGCGCGTGGAGCGGATGTCCTTGTTCACGAAGCCTACCTGCCGGAACATTTCGACCGCGTAGACTCAGAGGAGGTAGCAGCAAACCTGAAACGCTATCACACCAGCGCGACCGAAGCTGGAGAGGTCGCCGCCGC
>JBDHIC010000187.1:0-3651 GCA_039589035.1 Gemmatimonadota bacterium
TTCATCGCCAGCGTCACCATGAACAGCAATAACCCCACCGCGAAGATGGACTGGTACTCGATCGATCCAAACGGTGTGTCCCCAAGGCTCACCTGCACGATGTAAGCGGTCATCGTCTGAATCGACTGGCGCGGGTCGAACGTCAGATTGGGCGTCATCCC
The DNA here is from genome assembly GCA_039589035.1 of Gemmatimonadota bacterium. Classification (GTDB taxonomy): domain Bacteria; phylum Gemmatimonadota; class Gemmatimonadetes; order JACCXV01; family JAHWKZ01; genus CAMYLR01. The sequence goes on from JBDHIC010000187.1 coordinate 162, forward strand.
CGCCGCTAGAACCACCGCCATCGTTTCACCAATCGCGCGTGAGATCGCTAGGATGAACGATGCTACGATGCCCGACAGCGCAGCCGGCGTCACCACGCGAGTGGCGACCTCGAACTTCGTTCCACCGAGCGCGTAGCCACCCTGTTTCAGATCTCGCGGCACCGCGTGCATCGCGTCCTCGGAGAGCGAAGCGATCATCGGCAACACCATGATCCCCACCACGATCCCAGCGGCTAGTGCGTTAAAGACCCCGAGCCCCGGAATGAAGTGGCGCAGCAGCGGGGTTATAAAGGTCAGTGCGAAGTAGCCGTAGACGACGGTCGGGATCCCGGCCAGCACTTCGAGCGTGGGTTTGAGGACCACGCGCAATCGACGGGGTGCGTACTCGCTCAGGTAGATCGCGGAGCCAAGCCCGAGCGGCATCGCGATCAGGGCGGCGATCACAGCAACCAGCACCGACCCCGCCAGCAGTGGCAAGACACCGAAATGCTGGGGTTGAAAGAGCGGTGTCCACTCGGTGCCGGTCAAGAACTCGACCGGCGATACGCGCCGGAAGAACCCGATCGATTCCCACACCAGCACGGCCACGATTCCGATCGTAGTCAGGATCGAAACGCCGCCGGCTGCCGTGACGATCGCCCCGACGAGACGTTCTCTCGCCGTGCGGCTCGACACCGCCCCGAGGACTGACGCGGGGATTGGGCGTGGAGTCACAGTGGTTTAGTTCGCCGCCGTGCCTGTGGATTGGGCCGCTCTCAACACCTGGACCTTGTTCAGCTCTTCGTCGTACTGGTTTGGCTGCAGCGGGATGTACCCAACCTCCCGCACCAACGGGGTTCCCTCGGTCAAATAGAAATCGACGAACGCGCTGACCTGGGGCTTCTCGATTCCGGCGTCGCTCACATAGATGTACAGTGGCCGGCTGAGCGGAGCGTACGATCCGGATTCGATCGTCTCTACCGACGGCGTAACGCAACCGGCGCCGCCATCGACGCCGACCAGCTTCAGACGATCGGCGTTCTCCTCGTAGTAAGCGTACCCGAAGTAGCCGAGAGCACCGGCATCGCCCTCGACACCTTGCACCAACACGTTGTCATCCTCGCTGGCGGTGTAGTCCGGCCGGCTGGCGTCCTCCTCACCCACGATCGCTTCGGTGAAGTAGTCGAACGTGCCCGAATCGGTGCCCGGCCCGTAGAGAACCATCCTCTTATCCGGGAACTCCGACCGAACCTGTGACCAGTTATCGATCTGGCTGCCCGGCTCCCAGATCGCCTTGAGCTCGTCGACGGTGAGGCAATCGAAGAAGTCGTTGGACGGGTTCGTCACCACCGACAGACCGTCCCACGCAACACGGACCTCGGTAAACGCGATGTCGTTGGTGGCGCACATCTCGCGCTCGGAATCCTTGATCGGACGCGAAGCATCCGAGATGTCGGTCTCGCCAGCACAGAACCGCTTGAAGCCACCACCGGTTCCCGAGACGCCCACGGTCACGCGGGTCTCCCGGTGCATGATCTGGAATTCCTCGGCCATCGCCTCCGTCACCGGGTAGACGGTGCTCGATCCGTCGACGGCAACGGCGCCGCTGAGACCGGCGCTCGAAGCGGTGTCACTGCTGCCGCCCCCGCAGGCGGTCACCGCCCACAAGATCGCGGCTGCGATGCCAAAGTTTGTGTCCCTACGCATGACTGTTCTCCTCATTGAAGAGCCGATGGAAACTAAAAAGCGAATCCGGCTTGAAACCGGAATGCGACTTCGGTATCGCTCTCACCGATATCGGGGTCCGACACGTCGACCTGGAACTGAGTCACGACGTTGTCCTGCCAGAAGAGGTTGATTCCCCCGGTGGCGATAAGCGCCTCCGGATCGTTGTCGAGCGGCACCAACTCGTCGTCGATCACGACGGAGCCGTCGTCAACGCGCGTCCAGCCAAACCGGACGACCGGTTCCATGCCGATCAGATACGCGGTGTTGTACAGCGGCACGTGGTAGCCGGCGACTCCCTGGAGGGCCACAAACGACGCGTCGTCATCGCCAAACACCTCCGGGTCGTAGTCGTCACCAAAGATGATCTGACCCAGCCCACGCCAACCGGGCTCGCCGTACGTCCCGTGCGTGGCCGCGATCTCGACGGCGTTGTACCAAGCAGCGTCATCATCGACGGGCGGATCGCTGACCCTGATGCCGGTCCAACCGATCGCCAATCGCCAATTCTCCGGGAGCTCCCCAGTTACGCGCGCCGCCACCTGCTTGCCGTCGTCATCCTCACTCGAGTTGTCACCCGAGCCGTTGAAGAAGCCGGCCTCGACGGTGACCGATGGCCAAGCGCCGGTCCACCCGACGCCGATGTCGCGACCGTTGTAGCCCAAGTCATCGAGCAGCCCGTTGGGACTGAAACCGACCGCGCCTCTCGGGATTGGATCGCGCTCAACAACCGGTAATCGGCGACTCGATGTCAACTCGAGTGCATCGATCGGGACCTTGAACTGCCCCAGCTTGAGCTGAAAGCGTTTGTCAAATCGAAGATTCACCCAGGCATCGGTGAGACGTGCCCCGCCCCTGCCAAAGTCGCCCTCGACAAAGCCTTGAATCCAGCCCCCGACGTACGCCCGCGCACCCAGCCGCGCGCGGCGGATCAGCCATTCCGATTCCGGCTCGTCATCGGCCGACGTGGTGTTGAACTGCGCCTGAGCGATTCCTCTGAGCCGCAGGCTGTCGACGGCCGGCGCGCTGACCTTCTGGGCGCTGGCCGATTGGAATACGCCGGTCAGGAAGACCAGCCCAAGCGTGAAAACCCCTACTCTGATCGTCATTATCGCTACCCATTCGACAAGTGATCCAAGAACACATGGACGAAGTACTTCTGCACCTCGAGTATGGTCGCCCACCGTGACGATTCTATGTCCCAATTGTGACAAAAGTATGAAATCTGGCGTCGCGCCGTCAGGGGCCTAATCTTGGCGCCATGGGCCGGCTCAGCGGAATCCCGGGCTTTTCAATCGATCAGGTGGCTGCTGCTGCTGGCGACGACCCCGAAGTCCTGAGGCTCGAAAACCTCGACACCGATCTCGCCCCACCCCCCGGAGCGATCGAGGCGACCCGCCGGGCGATCGGGCGTGACGAGGACAACAGTTACCTCCCCTTTACCGGTCAGGACCGGCTGCGAGCGGCGATCGCTGCCCGCGCGCGAACCCAGACCGGAATCGACTACGACCCGGCTGATGTCGTCATCACTTGTGGCGGCACCGAGGGGATACTGGACGCGCTCTTCGCGCTAACCGAGCCCGGTGATGAAGTAGTCGTCACCGATCCCACGTACGCGGGGATGATCTACCGGCCGCGTTTGGTTGGCGCGGTGCCGAGGTTCGTGCCGTTCGTGGTCGACGGCGACGAGTGGCGCCTCGACCTCGACGCTCTCGATGGTGCGGTTGGACCCAAAACGCGCGCGATCTCCCTCATGAACCCGTCGATGCCATCGGGCGCCGTGCTC
>JBDHIC010000188.1:0-5393 GCA_039589035.1 Gemmatimonadota bacterium
GTTCGAGCTGGAGCGGATGGTCGCCGCTCGTCTCCGAAGATGATCCACCTGGACGAGGATGTCGTCGGTCGGCGGTGGCGCTGCGTTTGCGCCGACCCAACGGTACCGAATCCGACCGGACTCGTCCACGACCAGGATCTGAGGCGTCACGCCAATCCCAAAGTCCGACCGGGCCCGGTCCCGATCGGGGGGAACGACGATCGCGAACGACTGCGGCGGACCGGCGGCGGCGGGATCGCCACCCAGCCAGATCCCGACCAGCGCTCCGCCGCGGTGTCGCATCGCGGTCGCCAGCTCGCCGAGCTGGCCGGCGTAGCCCGGGCAGCCATCACACGCCGTGTCCCACACCGCGAGCACGAGCGGGCGCCCGATCAGCGTGCCGGTGACGAGTGGCGGACCGGTGCGTCGCGGATAGCCGAAGTCGGGCAGCGGCTCGCGCAGTGGCTCGGCCACCAGCAGCTGCTGATGTTCGTCTTCGATCCGGGCTCGCTCGTTCGCGCGTAGGTCGTCGAGCCCGCGCAGCGAACCGTGGCGGCGCCGATAGACCGTCTCGAGCGGTAGCGTGGCACGATCTCCCGCGCCGCGGACTTCGGCGTCAACAAACGCGTCGATCGCTTCGTCCCAGCGTCGACGAGCGGCGTACACGCGTCCCAGGTGCAGGAAGTGCTCGGCGTAGCCAGTCGTCGTGCCGCGACTGTTGATCTCGGCAACCGCAGACACGAGCGCGGCCTCCGCCTGCCTCATGTCCTGGCGACGGAACGCGGCCCAGCCGAGCGCATCCAACAGCCGTCCCCGGTAGGCGCGAAAATACCGACCAAGTGTCTCACCCTCTGGCAGCAGCGCTGGGTCCTCGAATTCGAGTCGGGCCAGCCATTGCTGTATTTGCGTTTCGAGTGGTGGTAGCTCGCTTGGTGGCAGTGAATCAGCGGCGGCGGCGAAGACGTTCGACAAGCTGTCGAGATCGGGCGGTAAGCGAACGGGTTCGGCAGGAACGACTTCAGGCTCAGGCTGGGGCCGGACACCAAAACACCCCGCACCGATCGCCACGCAGAAGATCCCCAACGGAATCCACGCCCACACCGACCCGCTTGTCGGTCCAAGGTGCACCAGCCAGCTTTGGCGGTCATGCTGGCGGCAACGTCCATTGTCAGATGGTGATTTCATCGAGGGGCGGTGACGATAGCCGGGCCCACCACCGGCGGCCAAACATGAGACGCACAACCGGCCTCATCCTGCTCGCCGCCGCATTCGTGCTGGTGGTCGCGCTCTGGCGCTATCAGACCCGCGACTATCGACCCGTCTTCAGCCGCTCCGCTGGAGAGCTCGTCCAGGTCCGCGATTCGACCGATTTCGGCCGCGCCGAAGACGGCAAGCAGCTGACCGAGGTCACGTTGGTCAGCGACACTGGCCTCGAGGTGCGGGTGCGCGTTCGCGCCCTCGGCGAACGGACCGGTATACGCTACCCGGCCGCGCTGTTGGTTGGTGGGATGAGGACCGGTCGCAAAACGGTCGACGTCCCCCTCAAAACCGAGAACCTGGTCTTAGCAAGCGTCGACTACCCGTATGACGGCCCGCAGTGGCCTCAGGGATGGCAATGGGTGCGGTATCTCATTCCTCTTCGGCGCGGTTTTCTGGAGATGCCCCCGGCACTCCTGCTGGCGGCCCAATACCTGTACACTCGAGACGACGTCGATCCCGAACGGGTCTCGATCATCGGCGTGAGTCTCGGGGTCCCGTTCGCGACAGCAGCCGCGGCGACCGACCGGAGACTGTCGGGCGCGGCGCTGTTGCACGGCGGCGCCGACATTCGTCGCATGGCTTACTACGCTTATGCCGATGAGGGATCCCGTTGGGTAATGAACGGTTTGGCGATCGTAACGGCATGGCTCGTGGCGCCGCTCGAGCCCGCGAAGTACGCCGGTGCTATCGCGCCTCGTCCGACACTGGTAGTAAACGCCACCGACGACAAGCGCGTCGACCCGCAGAGCGGCGATCGGCTTCAACGAGCGGTGCGTCAGCCCAAACGGGTCATCTGGCACGAAAGCGGTCATGTGCACCGCTCTGAAACCGAGATCGTGGTCGAGCTTATGGAGATGACGCTTGACTGGATGGCCGACAATGGACTGCGATGAGGCCTAATTTGACGCAGGTTGACGCCAGACGGGGTAGACGGCGACATTCATTGGACGTTCAGGCACCCCCCCTGTGTGTTCCTGGACGACCGGTCGACGACGACTCTTTTTTCGAACCCGGACCCCGGAGGTCTCCCGCATGCGGTTTTTGAAGCTCTTTCCCGTTTTCGCGTTTGCCGCGCTGTTGACGCTCGGCGCCTGTCAACAGGCCCAGGACGCCGCTGACAGCGCCACCGACGCCATGGACGACGCGGCCGCTGAGGTCGAAGGCATGGCCGACGAGGGCATGGACGAAATGGAAGGCATGGCCGACGAGGCCATGGACGAAATGGAAGGCATGGCTGACGAGGCCATGGACGAAGCAAACCCGTGCAGTCCGGACGCGGACGCGGCTAACCCCTGCGCGGGCGAGTAAGGGACGCCAACGCGTAAACGCGAGATTATCGCGTAACGTTCAAGCGGCCGTCCTCATCAGGACGGCCGCTTTTTCTTGCTAGCCCCAACGAGATCGAGGCCAATGCCAAATATCGATACCATGTTACAGGAGAAGCGGCGATTCCCGCCGCCCACCGAGTTCGCCACACGGGCTCACATCGGTTCGATCGACGAGTACGAGCGCCTCTACCGGGAGTCGCTCGACGATCCGGAGACGTTTTGGGCCCGGATGGCCGCGGAGCTCGATTGGATCGAGCCCTGGGAACGAGTGCTCGAGTGGGACCCTCCCTTTGCCCGCTGGTTCGTTGGCGCCAAGCTCAACGCTTCCGTCAACTGTCTCGATCGGCACCTCGACACGCGAGGTGACAAGGTCGCCATCCGCTGGGAGGGCGAGCCGCCAAACGAGCAACGCGAACTGACGTACGCTGAGCTACACGCCGCGGTCTGTCGCTTCGCCGCCGGGCTCCGTTCGCTAGGCCTCGAGGCCGGCGACCGAGTGGCGATCTACATGCCGATGGTTCCCGAGCTTGTGATCGCCTGCCTGGCGTGTGCGCGTTTGGGCCTCGTGCACTCAGTGATCTTCGCCGGCTTCAGTGCCGAGGCGATCAAGGATCGGGTCAATGATTCCGGGGTTCGGGCCATCATCACGGCGGATGGCGGCTGGCGCCGTGGCAAAGTGCTCGAGCTAAAGACCAACGTCGATCGGGCGGTCGCAGATTGCCCGTCGGTCGAACACGTGATCGTTTTGCGTCGGACCGGGACCGAGGTCGACTGGACCGATGGCGTGGATCATTGGTGGAACGACATCGTTCGCGAGGCACCAGCGCATTGCGAGCCGGTGGCACTGGACGCCGAACACCCGCTTTTCATCCTCTACACCTCGGGTACGACCGGAAAACCCAAGGGGATCCTACACACCACCGGTGGCTACCTGCTCGGGGCCGCGTTGACCACCAAGTACGTTTTCGATCTCCGCGACGAAGACGTCTTCTGGTGCACAGCCGATGTCGGGTGGGTCACCGGCCACTCGTACATCGTGTACGGTCCGCTAGCGAATGGCCTATCCACAGCCGGATCGATTCTGGGACATCGTCGAGCGGCACCGGGTGACGATCTTTTACACCGCCCCAACCGCGATTCGCGCGTTCATGAAGTGGGGCGATGAGTGGCCCCAGCGTCATGACTTGTCGTCGCTGCGTCTGTTGGGCACCGTCGGTGAGCCGATCAACCCCGAGGCGTGGATGTGGTACCACCGAACGATCGGCAACGAACAGTGCCCGGTCGTCGACACCTGGTGGCAAACCGAGACGGGCTCGATCCTGATCACCCCGCTGCCCGGCGCCACGGTGACCAAACCCGGGTCGGCGACCAAGCCATTCTTTGGCGTCGAGACCGATGTCGTCGACGAGGCTGGCGAGTCGGTCGGACCGGGAGCCGGCGGCCTCCTAGTGATCAAGCGGCCGTGGCCGTCGATGCTGCGGACGATCTACGGCGACGGCGATCGGTACCGTGAGCAGTACTGGTCGAAGTACGGGGATCGTAATTGGTACTTCACCGGGGACGGCGCGCGCATCGACGAGGACGGGTACCTATGGATCGTGGGGCGCGTCGACGACGTGTTGAACGTCAGCGGTCACCGATTGGGCACTGCCGAGGTGGAAAGCGCGTTGGTGGCTCATGATGCCGTCGTCGAAGCCGCCGTCGTGGGCCGGCCCGATGAGATCAAGGGTCAAGCGGTGGTCGCTTTTTGCACGCTCGAACCGCGCACCAAACCGACCGAGTCGCTAAAGGACGAGCTCAAAGCGTTCGTCGCCGAGCAGATCGGCGGGCTCGCCAGACCGGCTGAGATCCGGTTCGCCGAGGCTGTCCCCAAGACCCGCAGCGGCAAGATCATGCGTCGGTTGCTGAAGGACATCGCTTCGGGCGCCGAAGAGGTCGGCGACACGACGACGCTCGAGGATTACTCGGTCCTGGCTGCGCTGCGCGAGTCCGAAGAGAGCTAGCCGCCGCGCCGCAACGCCAACAGTTCGAGCGCCGCGTCGACCACCGCCGCGGGCTCTGGATCGGCGAAGGGCTCGAGCCCGGCCCGCGTCCGCCGCGGCCAATGGCGAGCGTCGGCACCGGCGATCGCCAACCCCGGCAAGTGATCCGCCGGGCCGTGAACAGCGGCGCTCGAGCGTCCAAACACCGCCACCACGGGCGTCCCGACCAACCCCGCGAGGTGCATCGGGCCGGTGTCCATCCCGATAAACAGGTCGCATCGGGAGAGCAGGTATGTGAGCTCTCGGATCGTCGTCGGGGGGATCAGGTGCGCGTCGCCGAGCGCATCGGCCAGCGCTTTGGCCTCCCCTTCCTCCGCCGGGCCCCAACCGATCAACAGCGTACCGCCCGAGCGTTGCCTGACCTCTCTTAGCGCCGCCTCCAATCGAGCCGGATCCCACCGCTTGTGGCTGCCGCTGACGCTCGACCCGGGATACGCCAACAACCAGGGTCGCGGTCGGTCGCTGATCGTCTCGAGGAACCGATCGGCGCGTGCTCTCTCCTGGACCTCGAACTCGGGACGGGCGGCGACGACATCGGGGACGGATCCACCAGCGAGCGGTGTCGCAAGTGGCGGTTGACGTGTTTCCCCGGCGGGTACCGCAGACCGTGATACCATAGCCAGGCGAGATTGCGCGCGTGGCCGGGGCCCCAACCCACGCGGACGGCCCGACCACCCGCGGCGACCGCCCACACGGCCCCCTTAAGCATCCCCTGGAAGTCGAGCACTAGATCGTACCCGCGCGCGCGCATCCGCGAGCGCAGCTTCCAAGGGTCGCGCGACAG
>JBDHIC010000189.1:0-3607 GCA_039589035.1 Gemmatimonadota bacterium
GCCTAGAGTCTCGATAACGCCCGGAAAGCCCTTTTCGGGGCCTTGCGGTCGTACCACAAAAACAGTCAAGTGCGTGGCCTCAGCCACGCTTCGCTAGCGGATAGGGCGGGTTTTTCAGCTGTTCTGCCATGCAACTCCGGTGCCAGGCCAGGGAGCTCGCAAGCCCAACCCAGGGCCATCTGGCGATGCGCCATGCACATACCCGCTTGTGGCGGATTACCGTCGAATGGTCGAGCGGGTCGCCAAACCAGATTGTGTGTCTCGATACAGCTCCAAAAGGCACTTTTCGTTGGCGTTTGTGGCGGAAAGCGGCGCGATATTTGCGACCCCGGTCGACGAGCCTGAAAATGAAGCTGGATCGACGACCCCGCAGAGTGCACGGTACCCGGCCTGGATCGAGGAGCAAGCGGCTGGGTCGTCGTGGAGTGACGCTCGCAGAAGCGGTCGTCGTCATCGCGTTGATCGGCTTGCTCGCGGGGTTCTCGATTCCGCGCTTCCTCGAGCCCACGCCGGCCTCCATCGTGACCGAAGAAGCCGAGCTGCTCGCGTGGACGGTGCGTTTGGCGCGCTATCGAGCGATCACGCTCAGCCAACCGATCTACCTCGAGTTCGAACCCAACGGCGCAGCCAATAGCTACACCGCGTACATCTCCACCACAGACCCACCAGCACCGACCGCAGGCGGTGTGGCCAAGACGCGGATCCCCTTCCCCGACATCGTTGGCGGCATGTCGGGACGCGCGTTGCCCCATCGACTGACGTTCGAGTCGACCGGTGCTGATATCGCACCCCCGGTGGCAGCGGGGATAGACCTGCTGGATGAACGAATCGGCTTCGATTCTCGCGGCCGGGCATTTTGGCCCGACGCGAGCGATGCCGATCTCGGATTCATCGTCGTTCGCCATCAAATAAGCGAAGAGGTTCGAGCGGTTAGCGTGACTCAGGCGGGTGAGGTGCGTGTGTGGCGACTAACCGAGGGTGGCTGGCAGTAGCCCGATAGCGGGCTAACGAGCTGACCAAGCCAATCGACGCGGCCCCCCCAACCCTCCCGTTGAGGTCTGAATCGCGGTACACGAGTATTGAATGAGCGTCTGGCCAGTGGCCACGTTGCGGCCGTCGTCAACCCGCCGCAGCATGACCACCGAACCAAAGATCGTCGTGTTTCCGGTGAGCTTGTCGATCTGATCGGCGATCACGATGCCATTGAACGTCCCGGTGTTGATGTTGCCCAACGTGGCCGGCGCATACGTCGGATCAGCGGCTTTGACCGGGTCGTAAAGAGGATGACTCGGATCGTGCTCGCGCGGATCGTAGAGCGGGTTATGAACGATGAGCACTCCCGATCCGTCGATGTCCCCGGAGCCAGCTCCATTAGAACCGAAATCACCGGTAATGTAGGTGACACCCGACAACGTATCGGGTGGATCGGCGTCAAACTCCTGTCCGGTCTGCTGATAGCCGTCCAGCGCACCCGGGTCGAGCCCCAGGACTTCCTCCGGCGTGTTGAAGTTCGTCGTCGCGTCGTGTCCGACGTAGGGCGGGACGCTGTCCGCGTACGCCTCGTCCCCCTCGAAGTCAACCGATCCACTGCTGTCGACATCGTCGTCGGGATCGGTCAAGACGACGGCCGGCTTGTCGCCACCGCAGGAGTCATCGCCAGACGCATCGACTCCCGAGATCGTGACGTTGCCCCGAACTTTCATGCCCGAACCGGACGTAAGGGAGGATGTTGCTTGAAACGTCCCTCCACCGACGCTCACCCGCAGCTCCTCCAGCGATTGGTAAGGTCCTCGGGTCGCCAGCGAGCTCAATATCCAAACCGGCTGGCCGTCATCGTCGGTGTTGTATCCCGCGGCGGCGCTCCATGACACTGGCAGCTGGCCGGCTCCGAAATCGAACGAATCGCGGGTGATCGCTACGCTGTAGTCATAGCCACCGATCGACCCTGCGACCGGCCATCCATCGTCTGATCCGCTCACGCCAAAGTGCGCTACAGCGTGCTCGAGCCCCGCATTGGCTGCGGCGCTAGCACGGTTCGATAGGTTGTAGAGCGTGGCAACCCGCACCTCGGTCGATGTCAGGATCGCGGCCGCACTCCCCACCAAAGACAGCGCGATCAGCAGCGCGAGCACGGCCGGCAGCGCGAATCCCCCGCGACCGAGCCGGCTCACCGTTCGTGCCCTCAGGCGTGTCATTCGTAGATGGCGTTCCGGACCGCAACCTGGGTCCGTAGCTCACCCGGCATCGTGCCTTCAGGCATCTGATAGGTCATCGATACCGCAACCAATTCGATGCTATCCACCGATTGGGCCGCCGTTCCATCGGGATCGGCGAAGTACGTGAACGAGACGTCGGTCACGCCTTCCGTCACCTCGACGTCCACCGCTTGCTCACGCCGAATCAGTGCCCCCGGATCGGCTTGAAAGAAGTACAAGACATCTTCGGCCTCATCGTTGAGGTCACCGTCCGCGTTCAGATCCGCGGTCCATCCAAAGCTGTCGGTCGTCCAGTGCGTGATCGTCGCGCCCGTGATCCCGCGCGGATCGTAGCCGGCATTTCTTGCCTCCCGAATCAGCATGTCGAACCCGGCGCGGGCGTTCTGTTCCGAGCGTACGCCATCATTCTGGGAAACATAGGCCTGGTGCTGGGCGACAAACTGGTTGAGTGCCGCCAGACCCAGAATCGCGATTATGACAAGCGCGATCAGGAGCTCGATCAGAGTGAAGCCAGCGCTGGACCAAGGATGCGCTCTCAATCGCGACTCCTCATGGTGGCCGTCTGTACGGTGAACGTCTCGTCCCGCTCGCTCCACTCTGCCGCGATCTCGATCGTGGCCACGTTCTCCACCGGCACGTCGTCGGTCACCGTCCACGTTCGCGTGAAGATGACGTCACCAACCGAGGTTTGATCCGCCCCACCTTCGATCGCCGCGAACGGCGTTGATTGGAACTCCTCGACTTTTTCGTAGAGCAACTGGTCGGCCCGGGTGCGATTGCTAGCGCTGCGGTTGGCGTGGATCACCGTTAGCAGCAGACCCGAGACCCCGAGAATCCCGATCACGAAGATCACCAGCGCGACCGCGAACTCGACGATCGTGAAGCCGTCGTTCGCGCCCGCTCGTCCGAGCCTCGACTTTCTCACGGGGTGGGCCCCTCCCAACGGACGAGGCCACTCGCGAGAATGTCGACCCGCTGATAGGCTCGTCCGTCGCCCAGTGCGATCGCCGTCGGGCCCTCAACCCGACCGTGAGGCTTGAACACAATCGCTCCGCTGGCGCTGCCCCCGATCGTTATCGCGATTTGATCTGGCAGGCTAACCGTTCGAAATGGTGTCCAACCCGCGCCGCTGTCGTACTGGACTTGGTAGCTGTTTCCAGCCGAGACTGAGAACCGGTAATCCCGCTGCTCGGCGGTAGCCCTGCTGCGCGCTTCGACCAAGGCCGAGTGAGCGCGGCGAGCCTCCCGGACTACGTCATACGGCGAGGAGGAGGGGACCAAGCTGGGGATCGCAATGGCGGCCAGGATCCCGATCAGAGCCACGATCGTGAGCGTCTCGACCAGCGTTATACCGGTTTCGCGCTTCACGAGTCGGCCTTGGAATTTCTTGC
>JBDHIC010000190.1:0-3582 GCA_039589035.1 Gemmatimonadota bacterium
TTCGCCGTCCCGCCGATCCACGAGCCCGACAGCGCGCCCAACCCCTTCCACGCGTCGGCCGGCAACCACGTGCCAAACACCGCCAGCGCGATCGGCCCGCCGATGATGATCCCCGCGGTGCCGGTGAGCATCATGATCGTCGCCGGCCGGCCGAGCTTGAGCAGCGCCGGGACGTCGACGGTGACCATCAGCAGAAACAGCGACACCGGCAGGAGGTGCCGCACCATCCAATCGTAGGCGGGAGAATCAGCGGGCGTTATACCGAGAGTGGTGGACACCATCGGCACGAAATACGCCCACAGGATCGCGGGCGCGATCTCGAAAACACGCGTCAGCGGCTTGAGCCCGGAGAGCCAGTACACCGCGCCCAGCACACCGGCCAGGTACACGAAAACGGCGGTCGGGTCGTTGATCACGGGGTGGCCACCGTTCAGCCCGGGTAGCGCAGTGAACCGACGCCCGCTCCGCCGGCGCCGTAACAGAGGATTTGGAACAACGCGTAGCCTAGCAGTGCGAACACGCCGAGACCGGCCAGCGCCATCAACGTCCCACAGTTGAAGTAGCGGGACACGTCAGACGAGTCGCGCCGCCGGAATCAACTCTTTGCTTGCGAAATCGAAGTCGCGCCTGGCTTGCGCCGCCGCCTGCCGGTCAGGATGTAATCCACGTCGAGACCGGCACGCCCGGAGAGACCCGCTAGATACCAGTACGATCGTGGAATACGACCGTTTTCGTAACGGCTGATCATCTGTTGAGTGTAGTCGGTCAAAGCGGCCAGCTGCGCCTGCGTCATGTTCCCGCGGGCACTCCGCAGCCGGGTGGCCATTCCCTCGCGGAATTCCTCAAACGATGCTTCCATGACCCTCCTTTGACCCGTCGGGTGTGTCACCTCCGCCGGGCCAAGCCACATTGTACGCCTGTACTAGTATCCACGACCACCGTAGATTCCCGCGCTCATGAGCGACCCTCGAGCCGTCATCGATGATATCGTCAGCGGGTTGAAACCACTGGCGATAGCGGTCAACCGTGCATGGTGGGATGCCGCCATCAGCGGCGAAGGGGACGCGTATGGGCGGCTCACCGAGCTCCGCGACGCCCTCGACCGGTTCTGGGCCGACGATCAACGGTTCGACCACCTCGAGACGCTCCACGCCGCACCGCCCGATGACCGGTTGCTCGCCCGATCGATCGAGCTCCTGTATTTGAAGGCCTTGCCGCGCCGAGTCGAGCCCGAGCTCAGCCGCCGAATCAACGCCTTGTCGTCAGACGTCGAGCGGGTCTTTTCAACGTATCAGCCACTGTACCAGGGTGAGCCACGCTTGTTCGGCTACATGGAAGAGACGCTCAAGCGTGAGCGCGATCCGGCCAAGCTCGAGGAGGCGTACGAAGCGACCAAGGCGGTGGGCCCGGCTCTCGCGTCACAGCTGCACGAGCTGGTCGAACTCCGAAACGAAGCCGCTCGCGAGTTGGGCTTTCCTGACTTCCACCACATGCGTCTAAAGCTCGAAGAGCAAGTTCCAGACGAGGTGGCGCGGTTTCTGGAAGATGTCGAGACCGCCACGGCCCTGCCGTTCGCGGACACGAAGGGCGAGATCGACGACCGATTGTCCAAACGTTTTGACATCGAACCGACCGAGCTCATGCCCTGGCATTACCAGGATCCGTTCTTTCAAGATTCCCCGGATGTCTTTGAAACCGAGCTCGATAGAGTCTACGAATCGGCGGATTTGATCTCCGTTGCAGAGCGTTTCTTCACCGGGCTCGGCTTGCCCGTCAGTCACGTCCTCGCGCGCTCGAGTCTCCACGAAGCGGTCGGCAAGGACCCGCACGCATTCGCCACCGATATCGATCGCGAGGGCGACGTTCGGATTCTCTTGAACCTGCGTCCCAACGAGCGATGGATGGGAACCACCCTTCACGAATTGGGGCACGCCGTATACGACGACGGCATCGCACACGAGTTGCCGTGGGAGCTACGCCAACCGGCACACACGCTGACCACCGAGGCGATCGCGATGTTGTTCGGCCGACTTTCGCGCAGCACGCCCTGGTTGCGGGAGATGGACTTGCTCGATCCGGATCTGGCCGCGCGCCTAGCCAGCCCCGTCGAGAAAGAACTCCAGAGCGCAATGCTTTTCTCCGCCCGATGGATACAAGTCATGGCGCACTTCGAGCGCGCCATGTACGCCGAGCCGAACCAGGACCTGAACGCACTCTGGTGGCAGCTAGTTGAACGATTTCAGGGTCTTACACCACCGCCGAGACCCGCGGGTGCGGCCGATTACGCGGCCAAGATCCACGTCGTCGCGGCCCCGGTCTATTACCACAACTACCTGTATGGCGAGTGTTTCGCCTCCCAGATCGACGCCCGACTTCACGCGGAGGTGTTGAACGGAGAGCCGACGTACGTCGGCAACAAGGACGTGGGGGCGTGGCTGACCGAGAACATATTCGAGCCCGGCGCCGGGTCTCATTACGACGAGCTCGCTCGAGCCGCGACTGGCGAGGCGGTCGCGTCCCGGGCGTTTGCCGAGCAGTTCTTGGTAGGGCGAGCGGCTTAGTCTCTAACCTGCAGTAGCCACACCGCAGCCGCGATCGAAGACTCCAAGATCTCGCACTCCGCGACCTGCGAGTCGACGTAGCCCGCCAACCGATCCGCGTGCTCGGGGAAACGCTCCGCCAGACCCTTCGCGCGGGCTTGGATGCGCCGGTTGTTCTCAACGTTGCAAATCTCGACTTCGCTCCTGGGAATCAGCGTTTCCTGTACCAGC
Organism: Gemmatimonadota bacterium; assembly: GCA_039589035.1. GTDB lineage: Bacteria > Gemmatimonadota > Gemmatimonadetes > JACCXV01 > JAHWKZ01 > CAMYLR01. The sequence continues at coordinate 2,772 of JBDHIC010000190.1, forward strand.
TCGTCCCCGTGCCGGGTCAGCTGGCGGCGAGTTTCTCGCTGTGACGTGTAGTGGCCGTAACCACTCCTCGAGACAGGGTGCTCGGAGACGAGAAATCCGTCGTCGATGACGATGTATCCGTTGGAGCGAACGACCCGCCTGAGTTGCTCGACACAACGATCGAAGCCGCCCAGTGCACCGCCGAGAGCGGCCCAGACGACGACGTCGAATTCGCCTTCGGACATCAGCAAGTCGCGTGCGTCCGCGACCCGGAACTCGCACCGGTCATCGACCCGTTCTCGCCGGGCACGCTCGCGCGCCTCGCGGATGAACGGCTCGAACAAGTCCACGCCGTGCACCCGAAAACCGAGATCTCGCGCCAGCCGTATAGCAACCGCCCCCTTACCACACCCCAGGTCCAGGACTCGAGTCGAACGCGGCAGGCCGCGGTTGCCGAGCATTTCGGCGATCACTGCGGACCAGCTGCCCAGCGCCCAGATATCGGCCAAGAGCTCGGAGAGAAACGGAAGCAGATCCGGCGTGGTCTCGAGAGCTGCCGCTATCTGGCGCTCTTGTTCTTCGGTCAATCGCGCGCTGTGCATTGCTCGTTGCGGTGCCCGTCTGACTCGAGAAGCTACGGAACGATCGCTCGCGCCACCGTATTCGTGTCGGTTCCGAACCACAGCGCGCGCGTCGGTGCGTGGAACACCATATGGCGCACGACGTGCCCTCCGCTGGGGATCTCGGCGCTGGCGATAAAATGCTCGCTTTGGGGATCGAACCCGATCAATCGGTTTGGGATCGCACCCGTCTCGACGAACCACAGCCGATC
>JBDHIC010000191.1:0-3540 GCA_039589035.1 Gemmatimonadota bacterium
TCGTCGGCGAGGTTGTTGATCTCGATCGCCGCGAGGACGTCGCGGCGGTGAAAGCCGGGCAGATCCGGATCAGTTGTCGCGCGTCGGAATGCGAGCTGATCCAAAGCGCCGCGGATCGCGCAGAGCCCGCGCCGCCGGCAGGCGAGGTGCTGTCACTGAGGGACGAAGCCCTCGACGACTCGCCGCTCGAGGTCGACCTTCGCGGGATGACTGCAGACGAAGTCAGCTTCCCGGTCGCCGGCGCGCTCGAACAGGCGTACCATACCGGTCGGGCCTCAATTCGGTTTATACACGGTAAGGGGACCGGAGTCCTGCGACAGCGTGTGGCCGAGCTTTTGCAGAGACACCCCTACGTAGTTGAGTTTCGAGTGGGACATTGGAACGAGGGCGGGGACGGAGTTACGGTCGTGACCATGGAGAATCAGGCGGAATCCGGGAACTGACGATGGCGATCCCCGATCACATCATCGATGAAATCCGCGAGCGGGCTGACCTCATCGAGGTGATCGGCGAAGTCGTCGCGCTCAAGAAACGCGGCAAGAACTTCGTCGGTCTGTGCCCCTTTCACCCCGAGAAGACACCTTCCTTCAGTGTCTCACCCGACAAGCAGATGTACTACTGCTTCGGATGCCAGGCGGGTGGCAACGTGTTCTCGTTTATGATCGAGTACGAGAAGCTCAGCTTTCCAGACGCGGTGCGCGCACTGGGCGAGCGAACCGGCGTCGAGGTGCCGGACCGAGAAACGATCGTCGATGATCCCAATGCTCCGCTCTACCACGTCAATCGATTGGCAGCCGAGTTTTATCACCACCATTTGGTGGAGTCGCCGGACGCCGAAATGGCGCGGAGCTATCTCACGGAGCGTGGGATCGAGCGTCAGACATGGGAAACGTTCCTGCTCGGCTGGGCGCCCGACGAATGGGACGCGCTGACCGGTGAGGCGTCGCGCCAAGGGATCGATGCGCAGACTCTGATTGCCGCCGGGGTGGCTGCTCGAAGCGAGAAGACCGGGGGCATCTACGATCGTTTCCGTGGGCGACTCTGTTTTCCGATCCGATCGGTGGGCGGTAAGGTCATCGCCTTGTCCGGCAGGCGCCTCGATGACGAGGAACCGAAATACTTGAACTCGTCGGATACGGCGGTCTTCTCGAAAGGCCGAACGTTGTTCAACCTCGATCTCGCTCGGTCTCAGATCCGCCACGAGGGTGCGGTGATCGTGGTCGAGGGCAACTTCGATCTGGTCGGCCTCTACCAGACCGGGTTTCGCAATGTGGTGGCGCCGCTGGGGACGGCGATGACCAGCGCCCAAGCGCGAATCCTGAAGCGATACACATCGACCGCCTACCTCGCTTACGATGGCGATACCGCTGGTGAGCGGTCGGCATTCCGAGCCAGCGATCTGCTCCTAGCTGCCGGTTTCGCGGTCCGTGTGGTGTCGCTCCCCGAGGGCCGTGATCCAGACGACGTGATACGGGATGGTGGTGCGGAGGCGTTCGCCGCGCTCGTCGAGGCGGGACGAGACGTGATCGATGCCAAGCTCGAGGTCGTTCGATCTCGGGTCGACCTCACCGATGTCATGAAAAAGCGCCGTGCGATCAGCCGACTGCTCAAGAGCGTCAGGGTGGTGCCCGACCCCGTGACCCAGTCGCTTTACCTCGACAAGATCTCCGCTGGACTGGGCGTGCCACGCGATACATTGACCGTTCCCTCAGCGATCGACCGCACGCGATCGCGCGCCGAGTCAAACCGCGACGTGAGGCCGAAGGAGCGCCGCCAGGGCCCCGGAGCGATTGACACGCCAGGCGCGCAAGACGAGCGCTACGTACTGCTCCATGCGGTCAACGATTCGCGGTGGTTGGCCGAGACGCAGGCGGCCTGTCGTCCCGAATACTTCGCCGATGCCGGGTATCGGGCGCTGTTCGAGCATCTCGTGGGTTACGATGCCGATGCTGTAAACATCGCCGAGGAAGCCCACCGCGTTTCTGACCCCGACCTCCAGCGGGTGATCGCCGAGCTCGAGGTCTGGCGCTCGGCGAATGGGCTTCCGCTGTCCGCGGAGTCGTTCCATGACAGCCTCTCGCAACTCCTAGTCAAGGCGATCGAACGTGGCATCAGCCCCGAGTTCGAGCCCACGGGCGAGCGGTTGGCGGACGCCGTTCGACAGCGTGACCTGGCGCGCTCAATCCGACAGAGGGAGCGGCCCGCTTCGTAGCCCATGTCGCGTTCGAAACCACCTCCCCGACCCTTCGCAGAAGACGACGCCGATGATCATGAGGCTCCCGTTTCGGATGCCATCGACCAAGCGATCCTCGATCTGCGGAGCGGCAAGGACGTTCTCGATCCGGCAGCGGAGCAACCTGCGGTTGATGTTCGGCTCCACGACGATCTCACTCGTATGTACTTCCAGGAGATGGGTCGCGCGCCGTTGCTATCCCCCGAGGAGGAGATCGCCATCGCCCGCGCGATCGCCGAAGGCCAGGCCGCGCTCAGAGAGAGGGTGTTTAACTCGTTGAGCTCAATAGAAAACGCGTTTGGTCAGGGGCGCCGCGTCGCCGACGGCGGATTGCGGGTGGAAGCCTTCTTGTCGCAAGACTACGACGAATCCGAGGAAGGTGCAGATGATGACGCCACCGGACGCGAAGCGTTGGTTCGTCAACTCGAGCAGTTGGAGCTGACTTGGCGCGAAGCCCGCCGCACGTTCGAGAAGAGCGGTCTCCGCGGCAAGAGGGGGAAGGACGCGTTCGAGGAGATGGAGAAGGTGCGCGCCTTCTTCGTCGGATTGCCGCTGCATCCATCACAGGTCGAGTACCTGGCCGAGTCGTTGCGCGTGTGGGATGGTACCAGCGGCGTCGAGTGGCGTGAGCAGGACCTCGAGCGAGAGACAGGCCTCACGCGGGCCGAATACCACGCCTTGCTCAAGGAAGTCAGCGAGCTGATGCGGCGCGTCATGGCCGCCCGGCGGCGGATGGTCGAGTCCAACGTTCGGCTCGTGGTGTCTGTGGCCAAGCGGTATATCGGGCGCGGGCTCGAGTTCCTGGACCTGATCCAGGAAGGAAACTCAGGGTTGCTGAAGGCGACGGAAAAGTTCGATTACCGCAAGGGATACAAGTTCTCGACTTACGCCACGTGGTGGATACGGCAGGCTATCACGCGGGCGATCGCCGAGCAATCGCGGACGATCCGTATCCCGGTGCACATGATGGAGGCGATCAATCGTGTGAATCGCTTCACGCGTCGGGTCGTCCAGGAAACGGGTCGCGAACCGCCGCCGGAAGAGGTCGCCGCCGAGTTGGGGCTCCCGATCGACAAGGTCAAGGCGGTGCTGGAAATTGCCCAGGAGCCGATCTCGCTCGATCGTCCGATTCAACATGGCCAGGACACGCAGATCTCCGACATCATCGAGGATGAGACCTCACCCTCCCCGTCGAGCAGCGCTGCCTTCACGATGTTGCGCGAGAACGTCAACGCGGTGCTCCACACGCTGAGCCAGCGGGAGGAGCGGATCATCCGGCTGCGCTTTGGGATCGGTGATGGATGTCC
>JBDHIC010000192.1:0-3539 GCA_039589035.1 Gemmatimonadota bacterium
GTATACATCGTCGTTCATTGATTGTATGGCCTTGAAAAAAGGGACTCGTTACAGGGTATCCAGCAGCCGCTGGAGCGTGCGGTGGAGCTGTTGCTGCCCCTGGATTCCGAGCGTCGCCGTGACCCGGTGGCGCAGTCGAGTCGCGCCATCAGTCAGAACCTGCTCGAGATCTCGCGCGCGGCGGGTCAAATATAGCCGCCGAACGCGGTGATCCGAAGAATCTTCTTCGAGCCGGACCAGGCCGTCCTTCACCAGTCCACGGACGATGGTCGTCATCGACGACTTGGCGAGCCCCGCTCGTTGGCCGACTTCGCTGATCGGCAGACCATCCTGCTCAAACAGCGGCCACAGCACCTGGCACGTGGTGGGAGAGATCTCCTCAAAACCGGCCGCGCCGCACCCCTCGACGAGCCGCTCTTGCCACCTCGACGCACCGCGGTTCAGGAGCTCACCCAGATTGATCGGTTCGGTACTCACGCCAAACGTGTACGCCCGCATGCTATTGGCTGTCAACCCGAAGCGCGTGTGCAACCCACCAATCGAGCGCCGCCAGGATCGCTGGGTTGGCGGCCGGCATCGGGAGCGCCCGGTACTCCCCCGGCGTCACCCACCGTGGACCGGAGTCAGACGCGGTCGGTTCCACCGCGTGCCCGCCGCCCGTCAGCGTGCAACCGTAGGCGTACAAGGTCGCCCGCCGATCCGGATAGGTGTGGCTCAATGCGACCAGCAAACCGCTGATCTCGGCCTCCAGCCCGGTCTCCTCGGCGATTTCGCGCACCAGCGCCGTCGTGTGCTTCTCACCCAGCTCGACCCGACCACCCGGCAGCTCCCACAACCCCTCCATCACTGGGTCGCCGACTCGCTGCTGGATCAAGATCCGCCCGCCGCGCAACACGACTCCGACAACAATGCACTCACTTTTGTTGACCCGTTCCACGGCGCCGACTATACATCGGGCGCGGCTCGATTTCCTGCCACCCTCCCCGTGCCAGTGAGGTCCAATGGAACTGAGGTGCTCCCAGTGCGGAACGATGTACGACGTTTCACAGTACTCGCCCGGTCGCTCGTTCGCTTGCCAGTGTGGCCGCACGCTCGAGGTCGGAGCGACAGAGACGGTTGCCACAGGCGGGCTGCCACCGATCGTTACGTCCGATCCGGGCCTATCTGGATCCGTCAAGGCGCTTCTTTTCCTTGGCAACTTGTGCGCGTGGCCGATGCCGATCATCTCCCTCATCGCATGGTTTCTCATCCGCGATACCAAACCGCGAACCGCCGATGATGTCTGCAAGTACACATGGATCCCGTTCGTGATCTTCATCCTGCTGTTCGGGCTGTACATCGTGTTTGTGCTCGGAATTAGCATGATCAGCGAGGCGGGAGGTTTCTGATAGTGCGCGAACGCCCACCGATCGTCTACGTCCCGCGGTCGTTGAGACCACGCGCAGCGCTCGCCATCGGCTGCCACGGGAACCCCGACCGGTGCCTGACACTGTTTGGCTGGCGGATGCCGATTTGCGCTCGATGCACCGGACTCGTGGCGGGAAACGTCGCCGGAGCAGTGGTGTTCATTGCACTTGGTTTGCCAACGATCTTGATTGCGCTTGCTTGCCTGCTTCCGATGGTCGCGGATGGCTCCGCTCAGGCCCTGACACGGTACCGCAGCACGCCGTTTCGTCGGCTGTCCAGCGGTCTGCTCGGCGGTTTTGGCCAGCTCTCGCTGATCTTCGCGCTCATCGGTCAGTTGCTTCCGAAAGGCTAACCAATCGTGGCGTGGATCGAGATGATCGATGAGGACGATGCCGAGGGGCAATTGTCCGAGATTTATCGTCGGTTATCGGGACGCGATGGCAAGGTCGATCACATCCTGAAGATCCACGGGCTCAATCCTGAGTCGTTGACCGGGCACTACGAGTTCTACAAAACGATCATGCGTGGTCAATCGCCGTTGAGTCGCGCTCAGCGCGAGATGATCGCGGTCGTCGTATCGGCGGCCAACGATTGCCACTATTGACTGCTCCATCACGGGGAGGGTCTCCGTAGGCTGACGCGCGACGACGAGCTGGTATCTCAGCTCTCACATGACTACCGAGCGGCCAAGCTGAGCTCCGCCGATCGTGCGATGCTCGACTACGCAGTCAAGCTGACCCGTGAGCCGCAGGCGATGTCCGCGTCTGATGTGGGAACGCTGCGGTCGGCGGGGTTCAACGACACCGCGATCCTCGACATCGCCCAGGTCGCGGCCTACTTCGCGTTCGTCAACCGATTGGCCGATGGGCTCGGGGTGGAGCTCGAGCCGTACTGGGACGAAGACGAGTCATAACAGGTGCGCTCCCGTGCGCACGATGCCTCCGCCGTTTGCAAAAAAACCAGCCCATTTCGACGTCTTTTCACACCCACCGCGTGTTTCGATAGAAACGACCACCTTGCGACCCATATGGCACGATTGGTGCACGGGTTTTTTCGTCTCCGATGGGAATCGCGCCGCTCCTCCTCATCGCGCTCCTGGCTGGCCAGGATGCCTCGACGCCAGCCAACGTGATGGCGGTCGCCGACACGACGGGTTCGGCGCAACAACTGGTCGCCGTTCTTCAGCTCAGACGCGAAAACCTGCCCCATTCCGTACGCGGTGAGATCTATCCGATAGCTCTGCTGGAAGACGGTTCATTGGCAGAAGCCGTGACGTTCGGAGTTCATCCGTTTACCGGTGACAACGAGTTCCAGACCGACCGTGAGACGCCACTCGCCGCGATTCGCGACTTCACTATCTATCATCATGGTGATACCATCGGCGCGTTCAGCGTGACGGACATCGAGACCGCCGTGTACAGCTGCAGTCCGGTTCGGGTCGGCACCGGCAATCTGAGCCTGCCCGACGAGTACATCCGCTTTGGCCGGTTCGATCCGCGTGTTACTTCGTTGGCTGTCTCCGGACGCGGCTTTGAGTACGAGTACACGCTCAACTACTACTTGGCACTCAGCCAACCGGTGGCGCAGGCCGAGTTCGAGTGGGACTCGTTGTTCAACCCAGCGGCGACCGAACGGCTCAGAGAGGCGATCATGCAGATCGCCAGCGATTCGCTCAGCCACTACGAGGTTGCGCTGGACCGGCCGGACGCGCAGTGGGGAGAACCGCGGTGGGGCTGGGCCGAGGGTTTTCGCACTTTCGACCTGGACCAGGATGGGTGGGCGGAGGCGATGGGTGTCGTCGAGGCGGTCGTGATTCCGTCAAATGATGTCTCGGCAAGGTCAGCACCGGATAACGAGCCGTTCCACGCCAGCATCCTCATGTGGGTCGAGGACCGAGGCCCGGAAGCAGATCCGCGAGTGCTACTAACGCTCAAGCAGGCCACTCCCAGCAGCAAAGTCGGCCTCGGTTACCATCTGGCGGAAGTTGTCGACATCGATGGCGACGGCGTAGCCGAGCTCTTCTACCAGATCGAAGGTTGGGAGCACCACGCCTTCGCGATCTACGCGTTTCGAGACGACACCTTACACGAGTGGTTTTCCGGCGCCGGTTACGGCTGCTAGGCCATCAGCGG
>JBDHIC010000193.1:0-6121 GCA_039589035.1 Gemmatimonadota bacterium
GCCACCGGCCTCTTCCACGATCGGTTTGAGTGCGGCGTTGTCCCAGACGTTCATGATCGGGTCCAGCATCGCATCGGCTCGACCGGACGCGACCAAGCAATGTCCGTAGCAGTCACCAAAGCCCCGCAGCGTCCCGGCATTCATCCGCAGTCGCGACGAAAATCCCGCGTGCGTTCGCTCCAAGTCCGCCGCATCGGTGAAACAGACCATCGCCTCCGACAGTGTCGATGTTTGGCTGACGTGACATGGGCGCCCGTTCCAACGACACCCCTCACCGACGGCGGCCGCGAACATCTCGTCGACGGCTGGCAGATAGCAGACCCCAACCACGACCTCGCGGTCGATTTCGAGACCGATCAACACGCCCCAGAGTGGAACCCCGTGGATAAAGGAACGGGTTCCGTCGATCGGATCGACAATCCAGCGGTGATTTTCTTTGGACTCTTTCTGTCCCATCTCTTCGCCGAGAATTCCGTGGTTTGGATACGCGGTTTCAATCAACTCTCGGATTAGGGATTCGGCCCCCCTGTCTGCTGCCGTAACCGGAGACAGATCGTCCTTTTCGCTGATCTCGATCGGACGCTGAAAATGGGAGAGCGCGAACCGACCCGCTCGAAAGGCAGTTTCGGTAGCGAAGTCCAGATGTTCAGACATTAACTTCCCGGCATGCATCTAGTGAGGATCGTCGCTTTGGGCATGGCGTGGTTTCTTGTGGGGTGCGTCTCCACAACGAACGGGATAGACCGCAGCGCCCTCATAGGTGCGTGGGCATCCGAGGGTCCGAGCTTCGATTTCGATATCCGCGAGTCTACGATTCTGTACGAGTTCGACATGCAGGAACATCCGTACACGTTGAAGGGCGATACGCTAGTTGTCGATCTCCGATCGGCATCGCTTGGCATACAGAGAAAACGGATCCTGAGTCTGACGCCGGAGTTACTGATCCTGCAAGACGTCGATTTTGATGGCGGCACGGAATACCGTCGCGTGCGGTAACCTGATCCGATCATGCACGCCGAAGACGCCGCCCAGATGTTCGACGAAATCGCACGGCTGCTCGAGTTCCGCGGCGAGAACCCGTTCAAAATACGCGCCTACGACAACGCGGCCCGCACGCTGCGCGAGTTGGACGAGCCGATCGATGCCCTGATCGCCGAGGACCGGCTCGAGGATCTCCCCGGGATCGGCACCGCGATCGCGCAAAAGATTATCGACCTGGCGACAACCGGGAGCGTGCCGCTGTACGAGCGGCTGGTCTCAGAGACACCGATCGGCGTGGTCGACTTGTTGCGCGTGCCGGGGCTCGGGCCCAAGCGAGCGCGGGCGGCCTACGACACGCTCGGGATCGACTCGTTGGACGCGCTAAAGGAAGCCGCCGCCGACGGCAGTTTGGCGGGCGTGGCCGGGTTTGGCGACAAGATGTCGGCGACGGTGCTCGCCAACGTCGACCGGGTCAAGGCGTACGCGGGCCAGTTCTTGGGCGTCGAAGCACGCGAGGTGGCCGAACTACTCGCGGCCCGACTCCAGGAAACGGACGCCGCGAGCACCGTGGTCGCCGGCGGCGGTGCCCGACGGCGAGCAGAAACGGTGCGGCGGATCGTACTCGTCGCGGCCGGTGAGCAGCCGGCCGCGATCGTCGAAGCGTTTATCGGGCTGGCCGCGGTACACCAGGTCGTCGAAAGCGAAGCGGGTTGGGCTCGCGTTCAACTCACTGGCGGCCTGGGAGCCGAGCTCCGCGCCGTAACCGAGCGCGCGTTTCCGTTCGCGCTGCTGGAACAGACCGGCAACACCACCCATTGGACCTCGCTGCAGACGGTCGCCGAATCGCAAGGCCAGGTACTGACAAGCCAGGGGATTGTCGACGCCAACGGGACATCGATCGACTGCGGTGACGAGCCGGCGGTGTACAGCGCGCTGGGTCTATCGTTGGTGCCACCCGAGATGCGCGAAGGTCGCGGCGAGATCGACGCCGCGGTCACCGGCACGCTGCCCGAGCTCGTCCGGCTGGGCGACATAAAGGGCGTCATCCACTGCCACACGACCTGGAGCGACGGGCGGGCGTCGGTCGACGCGATGGCCCGAGCCGCGCTAGAGCGCGGCTACCAATACCTGGTGATCTGCGATCACGGGCCGAGCTCGGGCGGACCCGACGCCGATGGGTTGATCGAGCAGCGCGAGGAGATCGAAGAGGTCGATAGGGCGGTCGTCGACTTCAACGTCCTGGCTGGCATCGAGGTCGACATCCTAAAAGACGGGCGGCTCGACTTACCGAACACCGCACTGGCCGAGCTCGATTGCGTGGTGGCGGCGGTCCACAGCCATTTCGGTCTCCCGCGCGATGAGCAGACGGCGCGCTACTGCCGCGCCATCGCCAACCCGCACGTCGACATCCTGGGCCACCCGACCGGGCGACAGCTCTTGGCTCGGTCGCCAGTCGACATCGACATGGCGCGCGTGCTCGACGCCGTCGCGGAACACGAGGTTGCGATCGAGATCAACGGACAGCCCAAACGGCTCGATCTCGGCTGGCGCTGGCACCGTCCGGCTCTCGAGCGCGGCATAAAGTTCGTCATCGCGCCCGACGCGCACGGACCAGAAACGATCGACTATCTGGAGCATGGAATCGCCATGGCCCGGAAAGGCGGCCTGACCGCGAACGACATCCTGAACACCCAGCCGGTCGAGACGTTTCTTCAGTCACTCGAAACGGGGTAGTGATCCGCGTCCGCGTAGACGACTCGCCACTCGCCGTCGCGGCGTTCCCAAATGAGCGTCGTGGCGCCACCCGCCAAAAGCACCTCACCCGGTCCAGTGACGATCGAATCTCGAAAGGTGAAGGTCGCTAGCGCGGTATCTGGACCGAGCACGCGCACTTCGAGGTTCGCCCATCCGGGCTCAAAGTGTTGGAACGACGCGATGTCGCGGATCCCGGCCACGATCTCGTCGTAATCTGCCCGCACCCCGTCCGCGTACATGTAGAAGTCCGGTGCGATCAGGGCGAGCACGCGTTCGGGATCCCGGTCCCGCTCGGCCTGCTCGAAGGCGCCCGTCAGCAACTCTACGCGGGTGACGATGAGCTGTTCGTCGGCTGCGGTGAGAACAAGCTCGGGGGCGGGCTGTTGGCATGCGCCCATGAGCAAAGCCGCTACGAGGATGATACGATGCGCGGGTAGGCACGCGGCCCGACTTTTGGTCTGCATGTCATTATCGTACGCAAAACCGTGAGCGCCGCAAAGGAGGCGTGACGTGTACACGCTCTTCAAATCGATCTTGTTTGCGCACATCGTCGTCGCGTTCTTCGGATTGGTCGTGTTCTGGATCCCGATCTTTGCACGAAAGGGCGAGCGCGTTCACGTCCGTGCCGGCAAGGTATTCCTGTACGCGGCATACTTCGTGGGGGCGAGCGCGTTCACGATCGCGACGATGTCGATCGTGAGTCCTTTTGGCACCCACCCCGACGCGTTACCCAGCGACCCGGCGGACATCGCAGCAGCGGTCACCGGACATCGCAGCAGCGGTCACCGAGATCCGGGTGCTCGAGGCGTTCTTGGCTTACCTGGCGATCCTCACGGTGGCTTCCGTTCACCATGGCGTGCGCTCGATGCAAACCCGGCGTGATCCATCGCTCCTCAAGACGCCGTTTCATACGTCTATCAGCGTGGCCGTGATCTTGGCCGGAATCGCGATGCTATTGATAGGCTTGACGACGCAACACAACGCGCGTTGGGTCTTTGTCGCGCTGTCACCGATTGGCATCCTGATCGGACAGAACGCGCTGCGCTACGCACGCCAACCAAAGGCGACCCCGATGGCCCACTGGTACGAGCACATCGGTGCGATGCTCGGCGGCGGCATCGCGTTTCACACCGCATTCGCGGTGTTCGGCATTCAGCGCTTTGTCGAGTACAGCCTGGAGGGGTTTGTCGGAATCCTACCGTGGATCACGCCGGGCATTGTCGGCACGATCGCGACCGGGGTCTGGCAACGACACTACCGCCGCAAGTTCGGCGAGACAGGTGGAGCGGCGAGCGGTTAGGGAGCAAGGACCTCAGCGGTCAGGCCTGCGGCTTCCACGATCTTCTGGAAACGCGGATCATCGTGCAGCGGCTCGAGACCTGGCTGCACGAAGACCGTCTCGAGAAACGGAGTGTTCTCCTCCACGGCGCGTTCGAGTCGTGCGAGCGCGATATCGAACTCACCCAACGCGACATGCATCGTCGCGATGTAAACCGGCGAGTCGATGTAGGTCGCGTAATCCGTTTCCCCGCTGGCCAACTCCAGGCGTTTCCTCCAGTAGCCTTGAACTCCTGAGTCTGAGCGGGCTCGCTCGAGCTCACCTGCAAACGCATCCGCTCGCTCGTTTGACCACCCGCGCAACTCGAGCAGCTCACGTGCCTGCTCTATCGCACGATCGAAACGACCGGTCTGCTCGTACGCTTGCCAGAGAAACTCACGGTTGACGGCTAAACTGGGATCCATTCCGAGAGTCCGTTCGTACTCGCGAATCGCGCGCTCCAGATCGCCCGCCCAGTAGTACATCCACCCGAGCTCCGCGTTGATGATCAGCGATAACGGATCGAGCTCCAGCGCGCGCTCCATTTCCGCGATCGCTTCTGACGTGCGCCCCAGCGTGGCCAAGAGAATCGCGTACCACTGGTGGGCGGTCGCGTCGCCCGGTTCGGCTTCGATCGCTCGTCGGTGAGCCTGCAAGGCTGCACCAAAGTCCCGACTCCATTCCAGTTGTAAGGCGCCGGCGGAGTGAGCTTCCGCGAGCCCTGAATCGAGCTCCAATGCGCGTTTCGCATACTCCGACACGAGCAGCTCTACTTCGGCTCTCGAGACCGCGCTGTAGGCCGGAAGCAACACGTAAGCCGACGCGATTCCCGCATAGGCCCGCGCGAACTCGGGGTCCCGTTCGATCGCTTTGTGGAAGTAGTCGATGGCCGTACGCAAGCTCTCCTCCGTGCGTCTGTTCCAGTGGAACCGCCCTTGCAGGTACAGGTTGTAAGCTTCCAGATCCGACGTCGGTGCGGTGGCCAACCGTGCCTGATCGATCGGGTTCAACTCGGCGCGCAGGGCGCGGACGATTTGTTCCGCAACCTCGCTCTGGATCGCGAAGATGTCCTCGAGTTCCCGGTCGTAGGTTTGCACCCACAGGTGAGTGTCCGTCTCCACGCTGATGAGCTGTGCGACGATGCGGACGCGCTCACCCTGACGGCGGACACTGCCCTCGAGAATGGTGGCGACCCCGAGTTCCTTCCCGATCTCGGACAGGCTCTTGGAGTGTTCCTTGTACTGCATGACTGAGGTGCGGCTGATCACCTTCAGATCGGGAAGCTGTGAGAGATGAGCGATGATCTCCTCTGTCACCCCGTCACTGAAGTACTCGTTTTCTTCGAGTGCGCTAAGGTTCTCGAAAGGCAGAACAGCGACCGATCGCTCGGCGAGCGCGGTGCTCACCCCGACTGCGGATCGAGACTCCGCGTCTGAGCGATCGAAGCGTAGAAGAGCGTGACCCGCCGCTCCGAACGCCGCGATCGCGATCACCGAGACGATCACGCCTCGCACTCCGATGCGATCCCGGATCCTTAACCAGGCGCCAGGCCCGAAACCCGAGACCTCGGTTGGCAGAGCGCTTACGCGAGACAACCGCCACTCGCCCTCAACACCCCTCAGCTCGTGGGATCCCAGGTCCTCGAACCCGAAGCCCGAGCCGGTCTCCGCATCGCGCACCACACTCGTGACAACCAGCTCATCGGGGGCTGCTTTCTCGACGACCCGAGCGGCGATGTGGACGGCGATCCCCGCAACCGTGCCGTCCGGCCGACGTTCGACCTGACCCAGGTGGGCTCCGCAACGGACCTCCACACCGAATTCCCCAACTCGGTCCCGAATCGTTCGCGCGCAAACGATCGCCCGAGCAGGAGCGTCGAACAGAGCGAGGAAACCGTCCCCCGTTTCGGCCGCCTCTCGTCCTCCCCAACGGCGCAGCTCTTCGCGGACGATTCGATTGTGCCGTTCGAGGAGCTCGTGCCAGGCGCGATCTCCAAGCTCAGATGCCCGCTCGGTCGATCTCACGATGTCGGTGAACAGAACGGTGGAAAGCGAGCGTTTGGATCGC
>JBDHIC010000194.1:0-3501 GCA_039589035.1 Gemmatimonadota bacterium
CGGTGTGCAGACGTTTAGCGGCGAGCGCGAGGAGGAGGGGGGTGACCTAGGCGCGTTTTTGGAAGAGGTGAGCCTTCTGACCGATATCGATCAAGCGAACCTCAATGGCGGCGTGGTAACGCTCATGACGCTTCACAACGCCAAGGGGCTGGAGTTTCCGATCGTCTTTCTGACCGGGTGCGAGGAGGGGCTCTTCCCGCTCGCTCGCGCCATCGATTCGCCGCGCGAATTCGAGGAGGAGCGGAGGTTGTTTTACGTAGGCTTGACCCGTGCGAAAGACAGGGTCTTCCTGGCGTACGCCTACGAGAGATATCGCTGGGGTCAAGCCTCCGCTGGCGGGCCGTCGCCGTTCCTACTCGAGTTGCCGGAGCAGTTGATCGAGTGGGAGGAAGAACCGTTATCCGGTTGGGGTGGCTCGTACGGCCGGCGAGCGTCAGCGCAAGATGCAGCCGGTGGCGGAACGGCCCCGGCCTGGGACACGCTCGCAGTTGACGATGTGCCGGCTGAAGCGACCGCTCAAGGCGTGTCCGACTTGGCGCCCGACTACCGGCCCGGAGAGCGCGTTCAGCACAACGAATTTGGCGCTGGCACGATTGTAAATGTGAACGGCGCGGGCCGCGATCTAAAGATCACCGTGCGCTTCGATCGTAGCGGTGAGAAACGGCTGGTGGCTCGATTTGCGCGACTCGAGAAGGAGTGGTGAGCGGCCACCGCGGCGATCCACGAGGGGGCAGGGCACTCTGCAAGCGACCCGCGAGTATGAGGCCCGGAACCGCGCTCGCCGATGTCCCCGGTACGGAGATTCCCCCTTGAAACGGCTTGGATTTTGCAGGATAATCGGGGAGCGTTAACGTTGACATTCTCGAACTGGGGCCCTGTCCAAATGACCGGTAAGCATGCTATTTGCACCCTTTTGGGTGCCTTTCTTTTCGCGGTCGCCGGCGTCGAGGCGTTCGCTCAGACGGGCCCAACCCACAGCGCGGCCCCCGCCGCCAGTGCCAAGATAATCGGCACCGTGTTCGACAGCGAAAGCCGTGAACCGCTGATCGGCGGCATGGTGATGATCGACGGTACGGCGCTGGGCAACGTCACCAACAACGACGGCTATTACTTCATCACCGATGTGCCGGGCGGTGTGGTGACGATTCGGGCTGAGTACCTCGGCTACGCCTCGATCTCGCGGCAGCTCGAGGTTCCGGCAGGTGAGACGCTGACCGTCGACTTTGGTTTGCCCAGTGAGGTCGTGCTCGCCGACGCAATCCTGGCGGTCGTCGAGCGCGAGCCGATCCCGATCAGCGAGAGCGTCGACAAATCGTACACGATGACGTCGGAGATCCAGCTCAACGTGCCCGATGCGCTGCCTGAAGAGACGTGTCGCGCACCGGTGATCGTGCACGGCTCGTACATCGTGAACGGAAAGTGGCAGATGCAGGCCTCGGTTGGGCAGCTCGTATGTGGCAATCAGCGCATCGAGTGCCGCCCGGTGGTCGTCTACCAGCCCCTCGATGGGAGTGACCCGACGGTCGTCACCGAAGCGACCGACGCACCGACCAGCGAGCCCCAGTAACCAACCCACAATTCAGCCTTAGCTAGCCAGCGTGCTGCCAGCCGCGGTGGGGGTCTGTATCTTGGCGCCTGCCATGAAGATCACGCCCGAAGAGGTACGTCACATCGCACGCCTGGCGCGGCTCGAGCTGACCGCCGATGAAGTCACTCGGTTTCAGGTCGAGCTGTCGCAGATTCTGGACTACGTGGCCCAGCTGGAGGACATCGAGAGCGGCGAAGCGGTCGAGCCACCCCCTCCCGATCAACCGCTCCGACCAGATGTCATCGAGCCCTGCGCCGATCCATCGGCGCTGCAGCGCCAGGCACCCGATTTCATCGATGGTCTGTTCCGCGTCCCGAGGGTCATCGAGTGAGCCCCACCGCGTCTGCAACCGCGATGTCGGCGAGCGTTCAGAGTGGTGAAACGAGCGCGGTCGATATCGTCGATGCTGCGCTGGAGCGCGTTGCGGCACTGGACCTGAACGCTTTCTTGTCGGTGCGCGCGGAAGCGGCGCGGACGGATGCCGCCGAAGTCGATCGTCGAGTCGCCGAGGGCCAGGCGCTGGCGCTGGCGGGCGTGCCGGTCGCTCTGAAAGACAACATCGCTTTGAAGGATGGTCCGACGACGTGTGGCTCGCGACTTCTCGAGCCCTACATCTCACCGTATGACGCCACCGCTGTGGCGCGCCTCAAAGCGGCCGGTGCGGTCGTCGTCGGCAAAACGAACCTGGACGAGTTCGCGATGGGATCGTCGACCGAGAACTCGGCGTACGGACCGACTCGCAATCCGCATGATCGGGATCGCGTGGCGGGAGGATCCTCGGGTGGTTCGGCGGCGGCCGTTGCAGTTGGAGCCGTGCCCATCGCGTTGGGCAGCTCGACCGGTGGCTCGGTTCGACAGCCGGCCGCGTTCTGCGGAGTTGTCGGCGTCAAACCGACGTATGGTCGCGTGTCGCGCTTCGGGTTGGTCGCGTTTGGCTCGAGCTTCGACCAGATCGGCACGTTGGCGACCTCAGTCGAGGATGCGGCCCTATTGCTCGAAGTCGTGGCCGGTTCGGATCCGTCGGATGCCACCACGCGTCCGGAACAGGTTGGGGAGCTGGCCGCCGGTATCGACAGCTGGGAACCGCGTGCGGCGAGAATCGGGTGGCCCAGGGAGTACTTTGCCGCGGGGTTGGACTCTGGGATCCGTCGGGCCTGCGAGACGGCTCTCGAGCGGCTGGCGGCCGGTGGTGCAGAGATCGTCGAGGTGTCGTTGCCACATTCGGAAAGAGGGGTGGCGGTCTATTACATCGTCGCCATTGCCGAGGCGTCGTCGAATCTGGCTCGGTACGACGGCGTGCGGTACGGCTTTCGGGCACCGGCCGATGACCTGCAGTCGATGTACTTCCGCACCCGGGCCGCGTTTGGCCCCGAGGTCAAGCGCCGCATCATGCTCGGCACGTATGTGTTGTCGGCTGGTTACTACGAGGCGTTTTATGGCAAGGGCACGGCGGTACGCGCTCGGATCACGTCCGATTTCGATGCTGCGTGGGAGCAGGTCGATGCGCTCTTGGCACCCACGACACCCACGCCGGCGTTTAGGATCGGCGAGAAGGTCGACGATCCGCTCGAGATGTACTTGAATGATATCTACACCGTCAGCGCCAACTTGGCGGGGATACCCGCGATCTCGATCCCGTACGGGGCGATCGATGGACTGCCGATCGGCGTACAGCTGATGGGGCCGCCGCTGAGCGAGCGTCGGTTGTTCGAGGTTGCGCGTTTCCTGGAGCGCGACGTCGGTTCCGGGTCGAACCCGTGAGCGTTGCCGAGCTGGATCTGGTGCTCGACCGCTACGAGCCGGTGATCGGTCTGGAGGTACACGCCCAACTCAAGACCGCGAGCAAGATCTTCTGTGGGTGCGCGACGACGTACGGGGCACCGCCGAATACCCAAGTCTGTCCCGTATGCCTG
>JBDHIC010000195.1:0-3446 GCA_039589035.1 Gemmatimonadota bacterium
TGTCGCTCGGATGAGAGCGCGGTCACCTCGAACGCCAGCGGGGACGCCTCGAGGGTCTCGGTCATGACGCGAACGTGCTCGCGGATGATGTAGGCGAGTCGATCGGCTGCGGTCGCATATCGTCGCCGCGCCTCTTTCGAAAAGCGCTCGACCTCGGCCAGCGATTCGAGATGGCATTGGTAGAGGATCGACTCCTTGTCTGGGAAGTAGTGGTAGAGAGCCGTCTTCTGAACGCCCAGATGGTTGGCGATGTCGTCGAGCGTGGTGGCGTGGTAGCCCTTTTCCCGGAATGCTCGAAGTGCGGCGTGGAGGATCTCCGTTCGGCGGCGGTGCCGCTTCTCTCGGATGCGGGGCGACGGCTTGGGTGCGGTGCCGGTCGTGGGCACGCTGCGACCTTCCTGTAAAATTTTACCCAATATTCAAATTTTGAACGATACGTCAAATTTTGTCAAGTCAGGAGAAACCCGACCAACCTCGTCAGACAGTGGAGCTTTTAAGCACATATGCTTATTATTGATCTGGCGGGTCCTAACCTCCGGGAAGATTGCGGATCGCCCCCCGCCGGGTTAGAACATCCGCCATGGACCGAGCCACTCTCGCCGCCTCCCCCTACGCCAACAACGATCTGGTCCCGACGACGCTCGACGAGCGGCGCTGGTCACGCTGGAACATCGCCGCGTTGTGGATTGGGATGAGCGCCTGCGTCCCGACGTACATGTTGGGTTCGAGCTTGATCGCGAGCGGGATGACGTGGTGGCAGGCGTTGCTCACGATCGCCGCGGGCAATGCGGTTGTATTGGTGCCGATGATTCTCAACGGCCACGCCGGGACGAAGTACGGCGTGCCGTTTCCGGTGCTCTTGCGAGCGCCGTTCGGCATCCTCGGCGCCAACGTCCCGGCGCTGCTTCGGGGCTTGGTCGCGTGCGGCTGGTTTGGCATCCAGACTTGGATCGGTGGTCACGCACTGTATGCGCTGACCCGTGTCATCGTGCCGGCGATCGGCGATGCGCCGACGATCGGTTGGCTGGGTCTCAATGTTTGGGAGTTGCTCGCTTTTCTTGCGTTCTGGTCGCTCAATGTGTGGATCGCCTGGTCGGGAACCGAGCGCATCAAGTGGCTCGAAGCGTGGGGCGCACCGATGCTGTTGGCGATTGGGCTGGCACTGTTGGCGTGGACGTTCACGTCGCCCGGCGGACTGGGTAACGCGCTGTCGTTCAGCCGGCAGTTCTCGCAGCCGTCGTTGGTCGTTACCGACAGCGAAGTGCGGCTGACGAGCCTGGCGGATGATGGCGGCCCACGGGCTAGCGAATTCCGATTGGCTACGGCCGCGTCTGAGGACGGTGCGCGCGAAGCGGTTTCGCAGGCGGAATGGATGGTCTACACGGGGGAGCCGATGGCCCTCACCCCAGGCGCCGCCGGGGGCGTTCTGGCAGCCCAGCTCAGAGACGCAAACGGTGTGGTGAGCCCGACGCTGACGGGTGAGGCCACGTCTGGCGGTGGCCGGCTCGGCTTCTGGCTCCTGTTCCTGCCGGGCCTGACCGCGATGGTCGGTTTCTGGGCGACGTTGTCGCTCAACATTCCCGATTTCACCCGCTACGCCAGGAGCCAGACCGACCAGGCATGGGGTCAGGTCCTGGGGCTGCCGACCACTATGACCCTGTTCGCCTTTATCGGCATCGCCGCCACGTGCGCGGCTGCGCTGCAGTTCAGCGACGTTCTCGTAGTCGAAGCGGCGCCGTGGGACCCGGTCGTTCTTTTGTCGCGATTCGAGGCCCCGATCGTTGTGATCGTGTCGATGGCCGCGC
This sequence comes from Gemmatimonadota bacterium, assembly GCA_039589035.1. Taxonomy (GTDB): domain Bacteria; phylum Gemmatimonadota; class Gemmatimonadetes; order JACCXV01; family JAHWKZ01; genus CAMYLR01. Next base: position 1,806 of record JBDHIC010000195.1, read on the forward strand.
TGGCGGTCGCCACCTTGACGACCAACATCGCCGCAAACGTCGTCGCGCCCGCGATCGGGTTCAGCAACATCGCGCCGCGCTGGATCTCGTTCCGCGTCGGTGCCCTCATCACCGGAGTGATCGGGATCCTGATCATGCCGTGGAAGCTCATCGCCTCAACCCAGGGGTACATCTTCACCTGGCTGATCGGGTACAGCGCGTTGCTGGGTCCGGTGGCCGGGATCATGATCGCTGACTATTGGCTTGTGCGCCGCCAACGCCTGGATACGGAATCGCTGTTCTCGGAAGATGGGATCTACTGGTACGGCGACGGCTGGCGGTGGGCGACGGTGGCGATCCTGGCGCTCTCGGTAGCGCCCAACGTGCCAGGCTTCCTCGCTGCTGCCGGCTGGGTATCGGCGGACAAAATTCCGCCGATCTTTCATTCGATCTATACCTACGCCTGGTTTGTTGGCTTCGCGGTCGCATTTATGAGCTACGCCGGGCTCGGCTTTTCGGTGCGACCCACCCTTGCAGCGGAGACGACGAATGGTGCTTGAAGGCGTTCGCGTCGTGGATCTGACCCGCATTCTAGCGGGGCCCTATGCGACGATGATCCTGGGTGACTTTGGCGCCGACATCGTCAAGATCGAGCGCCCCGACGGCGGGGACGAAACCCGCGGATGGGGGCCACCATGGGTCCCCGGTGCCGGCGGGGCCAGCGCTTACTTCACTGCCGTCAACCGCAACAAACGCAGCTGCACGCTCGATCTCAAGAACGATGCTGGCAAACGTGTCCTGTGGCGCATGCTCGAGTGCGCCGACGTCGTGATCTCGAACTTTCGTCCCGCCGTACTCGACCGACTCGGGTTTCCGTACGAAGCGGTCCGCGAACGGAATCCCAGAATCGTCTACGCCGTCATCAACGGTTACGGAGCGGAGGGCCCCGGCGCCGGGAAGCCGTCGTTCGACGTGATCGTGCAAGGCGAGTCGGGTGTGATGGACGTCACTGGCGATCCGGCGGGTCCACCGACCCGGGTCGGGATCTCTCTCGGCGACGAAACCGCGGGGCTGCTCGTTGTCCAGGGGATTTTAGCGGCGCTGCTCGAGCGAACCCGAACGGGGGAAGGGCAACACGTCGAGGTCGCCCTTCACGATGGGTTGCTGTCGCTCTTGACCTACCACGCGCAGAACTGGTGGTCGGGTGGTGTGAAGCCGGTGCGGCTTGGCAACGCCCACCCATCGATCGTTCCGTATCAGACTTTTGCGGCCAGCGACGGGTGGATCAACATCGGCGCCGGAAACGAGCGTCAGTGGGCACGATTGTGCGAGGTGATTGGCAAGCCCGAGTGGGTCGACGACCCGCGCTATGCCACAAACGGCGAGCGCAACGTTCACCGGGATGAGCTCATCCCGAAGCTGGAGTCGATCTTCGGTTCCCGGTCGACCGCCGCGTGGATCGCCGCTCTGTCGGCGGCCGACATCCCGTGCGGTGAGATCCGAACCGTGCCCGCTGCGCTGGATTCGGCCGAGGCCAAAGCCCGCGATATGATCGTCGAGGTTTCGGGTTCGGACGGTGAACCGCTGCCGCTGGTCGGAGTGCCGATCAAGCTATCGGCGTCGCCGTGCCGGGTGCGAACTCGTCCCCCCAAGCTCGGCGAG
>JBDHIC010000196.1:0-3440 GCA_039589035.1 Gemmatimonadota bacterium
GTCCCAGAGGATCTTCTGTGGCTTGATCGGAAACGCATGATCGTTTGCGTGCTCCGAGAGCTCGTCAGCGATCGCTTGCCGCAGGCCCGACGCGGGCAACGAGTCGCGCGGCTGGGTGATCGCGGTGACCGCGTCGAGCCCTTGCCCGATGTCGCCGATCAGCCCGGCCTCGACGATGTAGTGCTCGTCGACCTCGGCCGGCGTCGAGTCGATATGGACGATCTGGTGGTTGCGATCCGGGTTCCACAAGTACGGGTGGTACTCGACCATGTCGTAGCCGACGCAGACCACGACATCAGCGCGATCGAAACCGCATCCGACGTAGTCGTGAGCTTGGAGCCCGACCGCGCCCAACGCGTTCGGGTGCGACCACGGGATTGCGCCCTTAGCCATGAACGTCGTCGCAACCGGCAGGTTGAGCGTCTCTGCAAAGCGCACCAGCGCATCGGCCGCGCCGGCGCGGATGACGCCGTTGCCGGCCATGACCAACGGATAACGCGCGCCGGCGATTAGCTCCGACGCCTGCTGGATCTTCTCCTCCGGTGGCACCGGCGCCAGCGCGCGCTGCACCTTAAGCGGTTCTTTATGGTCGATTTCGGCCTTGGCGATGTTCTCGGGCAGGTCGATAAAACTGGCGCCCGGTTTCTCGGCCTCGGCCTGTTTGAACGCCTTGCGCACGATCTCGGGAACGATCCCGGCGTCTAGTACCTGCGCGCTGTACTTCGTGATTGGTCGGAACAGGTTGACCAGGTCGAGATGCTGGTGGCTCTCCTTGTGCATCCGGGTCGTCGCGGCCTGGCCGGCGATGGCGACCAGCGGCGCGCGATCCATGTTCGCGTCGGCGACACCGGTCACCAGGTTGGTGGCGCCGGGCCCGAGCGTCGCCAGACAAACGCCGGCGCGACCCGTCAGCCGACCGTGTACGTCGGCCATGAACGCCGCACCCTGCTCGTGACGAGTGGTGATGAATTCGATCGAGCTGTCGAGGAGGACGTCCATGACGTCGATGTTCTCCTCACCGGGGATGCCGAAGATCCGGTCGACGCCCTCGTTCTCGAAACACCGGATGAACAGCTCAGAAGCTTTCATGAACCTCCGTTCTCGATCCAACGATCGACACGTAACTCGAGCACCGACAAGGGGACGGCACCCGAGGTCAACACCACGTTGTGAAACTCACGCACGTCAAAGTCATTACCGAGCGCTGTCTCGGCGCGCGTGCGCAGCTCGCGGATCTTGAGCTGACCGATCTTGTAGGCCAGCGCCTGACCCGGAATCACGATGTAACGATCGACCTCGGCCACGACGTCTTGTTCGGTCATCGGCGAGTTCGACATCATCCAGTCGATTGCCTGCTGCCGCGTCCAACCGAGCGCGTGCATGCCGGTGTCGACGACCAACCGGTTGGCGCGCCAGATGTCGAAGTACAGCGCGCCAAAGTACTGATACGGATCGGTGTACAGACCGAGCTCACGGCCAAGCGACTCGGCATACAAGCCCCACCCTTCGACGTAGGCGGTGAACCCACCAAACCGTCGGAAGGCCGGCAGCTCCTCGATCTCTTGCTGGATCGAAATCTGGAAGTGGTGGCCTGGAGACGCTTCGTGGAGGGACAGCGCTTCCATTCCGTACTTGGGCCGCGAGTCGAGCTTGTACGTGTTGACGTAGAAGATGCCTGGCCGTGAGCCATCAGGCGCCGCTCGGAAATACTGCGCGGCCGCCATCTGCGGCGCGCGGTACGGCTCGACGGGTTTGATCACGTAATCGGCCTCGGGCATGATATCGAAGATCCGATCGAGTGTGGTGTTGATCTCACCGCGCAGCACCTCGTAGCCGGACAGCAGGTCTTCTTCCCGGTCGAAGAAGAACTCCGGGTCGGTGCGCAGGTACTCGAAGAACGCCTGCATGTCGCCCTCGAATCCGACTTCGTCGCGGACGCGTTCCATCTCAGCGAACAGTTTGTCTGCCTCACGTTTGCCGATGTCGTGGATCTGCTCCGGCGTAAGGTCGGTCGTGGTGATCGTCCGCGCGTTGTAACCGTACAGCTCGGCGCCGCCCGAGATGTGGCTGAGACCCGCCGTGTCTCGCGTGTGTGGCAGATATTCGTCGCGCACGAAATCGCGCATCTTCCGGTAGGCGGGGATGAGCAGGTTCGCTATGTGATCGCGGTAGACAACGGTCAGCCGTTCCCGATCGGCGGCTGAAACGTCTTCGGGCATGTTCTCGATCGGTTGCCAGAAGACGCTCTCCTCGACGTCATCGACGATGTGCGCTTCGAGCTGCGGGATCACCTTCTCCATGATCAGCCGCGGCTGAACGACACCGGCCTCGATGCCTTCGCGCATCTTGGCGATCGCGGAGTCGGTCCATTGCGCGTACCCAGCCGAGCGCGAGATCCAGTTCTCGTAATCGTCGACTGTGGTGAACGGCTGTGCGTTCCCGCCGGCTCCCAACAACGCCAGGAAGTTGTGGAAACCGAAGAACTGATTGACCGGCATCAGGTTGCGGAGGCCGAAGTACCCCTCGGTGTAGCCTTCGAGGGTGTTTTCGCGCTGCAGCTTGAAGATGTCGTAGCTGAGTCGGTCTTGGGGCCCAAGATCTTCGGGGTCGAACTCGCCCAACCGTTCTAGGTAGCGCTCCTGCAGCGACCGCATCTGGGCGGCGTACTCGTCGGTCAGTGAGTTGACGAACCGGTCGTCGTAGCGATGATCGCCGCGGAACGTCGCGGAGATCGGATTGAGCTCGAGGAACTCCTCGTCGTACTCCGCGAACATCGCGTTCAGGCGGTCGGAAACCTGCCCGTAGGTCGGCTCGCCGGCGGCGAGGGTCATGAGGCCTAGGAGCGGCAGGATCCGGAGATCGATCACGAGAGACCTTCGTGACGGTGTGGATCGGTAGCGTCCGGGTTCAGACGAGTAGCACCAAGATACGCTCGCGACTCGGCTTTCGTCAGCGTGAACGGCTCGAGGAAGGTGCGCAGCTCTGCCGGCAGCGGCCTCGATCGCATCGTGTCACGTCCAACACACACCAGCACTTCGTGTCCCACCGCGGCAAGCCGCCCGGCGTCGATGTGAAGGATATCGAAGTTGATCGTGATCGAGCTGTTACCGAGACTTGTGAAGTAGGCGCCTACCCGCAGCGCGTCGTCGAGCCGCGCAGGGTACCGAAAGTCACACTCGAGGTGGACACGTGGGAGCCAGATGTTGAAGTGGTCAAAGACCTCGCTATAGGGTAACCCAGCCTCGCGAAACAGCTCCATCTCGGAGAGCTCGAAAAACCTGACGTACGCGCCATAGAAAATGATGCCGGCTTTGTCGACATCCGACCAGCGGACGCGCTCATCGACGAGAAACGGTTTTGGCTCCACGGGGCGAAACGTATGCATAGCGTTGCGGGTCGGCGAGTCAGGATACAAACTGTTTTACGGAGGGGTGACAAGA
>JBDHIC010000197.1:0-3432 GCA_039589035.1 Gemmatimonadota bacterium
GAAGCGGACCACCTCGTTGAAAGCGATCCGATCTCCGGCTTGTGCCCGGCTCAGTATGTCCGGTGCGATGTCCGCCAAGGGCTCCCCCTTATGTCACGTCCCAACGGCCAAATGCGACCCCGCTGGGCCGGGTTTAATGCGCCGGTGCGGCGGCCGGCGGGTCGAGCTGCTCCTCCATGGCTGCCCCAAAGGCCGCCCCCAGCCCCTCCTCACCCTCTGGAGTGACCAGCACCACCACCCTGTCGTCTGGATTCCACCGCGTGCCATCATGGCAGATATACGACCGATCACCACGCAAGGTCAGGACCGGTAGTACCCCTTCCGGCAGGTCGAGCTCCCCGAGTGGCTTCTCGGGCGGCGACTCGCCAAGCGACAAAACGACCTGCCGCACCCCATCTCGATCGAGGGATCGGTTCCAATCCGCGACATCGAGCGGCGTTCCAAAAGCCAGGTCGACCCCCGCATCTTCGACCAGCACTTCCCCAACGCCCTTTTCGGCGTCAATGAGCACTGGATGCACAGACGGAGTGCGATACTCTTCGAGCGCGATCTGACCGACGAGGAAATTGACCGCTTGGTTAGCGGTCACCGCCACGACTGCGGTCGCACTTTCCATCTGCGCCTCCTCGAGCACTTGACGATCGAGACAGCTGCCGACCCTGGCGACCAATCCGTCGGCTCGCGCAAAACGCACGTTTCTGGCGTTGGTGTCGATCAGCAACGGGTCCCATCCGTGATCGCGCAACAGCGTCCCGACGCTTCGGCCCAGCGGGTTGGCGCCCACAACGATGACGTAGCGGCCCGCCTCCGCGTCCACCCCTAGCGCTCGCGCGACCGAACCGGCCGTCAAACCCTGAACGACCACGGTGATCGCGATCGTCATAAACACGAGCGCGAGAAGCTGTTCCCCATCCAGGCCAGTCAGTCCCGCCGCGACGAGCTCGGGCGATCCGACCTCCATACGCAGTGCGATAAACGACGCGATCGAGATCGCCACCACACCGCGGGGCGAAACCCACATCAAGAACAATCGCTCGCGCCAGCGGATGTCGCGACCCCACGTGCAAACAAACACCGAGACGGTGCGAACCACGAACATCAATACGACCACCGTCCACACGCCGGACCAACCGACTGCGGCCAGCGTCGCCAGCGGAAGGTGCGCCGACAACATGATGAACAACATCGAGATAAACAGAACGCTGAGTTCGCCTTTGAAGCGTCGGAGCTGGTTCTCGCGCGGGATCGACTCCCGGCGCACGGCCATGCCGGCGATTACGACCGTCGCCAAGCCCGCTTCGCTGGCTAGCGCCTCTGCAGCAGCGAAAAGGACCAGGATCCAAGCCAGAACGACCAGGTTCTTGAGCTCGTCAGCGAACACGCCCTTGAGCTGGAGCACGCGTCCCAAAGACCATCCGCCCACCAACCCGATCGCGACACCGACCAGGAGACGTGAGGCAAACTCGGTGAACCCTGACCAAAGCGACGTCTCGGCTGACAGGATGATGTCGAGCACGACCACGGTGAGAATCGCGCCGACGGGATCGATCAAGATCCCCTCGCCCCGCAAGATGGTATCGATCCGCCTGGTAACCCGGACCCGGTCGAGCAGCGGCGTGATGACGGTCGGGCCGGTCACGCTGACGATGGCTCCAAAGAGAAACGCCAACGGCCAGGCGAAGCCAGCCAGATAGTGGGCCGCTGCGGCCGCGCCAACGACCGTGATACCGGCCCCGATCGTAACCAGATTACGGATCGTGCCCCCGACCGCGGCCAGATCGAGCAGCCTCAGCTCGAGCCCACCCTCGAATAGAATGAGCGCTACGGCGACGGTGACGATGGCTTGAAGGCCGATGCCGAAAGCATCGGGCTCAATCCATCCGAGAACGTCCGGTCCCACCAGCACGCCAAACGCGAGCAGGAACACGATGCTCGGGAGTCGGGCCCGTCCGGCGACGACCTGCGCCAGGATCCCGACGCCGATTGCGACCGCGACCATGCGGACGAGAATAGGAGCGCTTTCTTGCATGTTGAACGAAAGCTAAAGGCGGTGGTAGTAGTCGCACCAGCGAGTGAGCGGGCATCGATCGCAGAGCGGACGTTGGGCCTTGCACGTTTGTCGGCCGTGCAGAATCAATCGATAGTGCGTGGATGACCACGCGCTCTGTGGCAGGACCTCCATGAGCTCCGTCTCGACCTCGCGCGGGGTATCCCCGTGCGCCAGACCCAAACGCCGTGAGACGCGAAAAACGTGTGTGTCGACGGCGATCGTATCGGCGCCAAACGCGTTCGCGAGCACAACGTTGGCGGTCTTGCGACCGACTCCGGGGAGGCGCATGAGCTCGCTCCTCGTGCCAGGTACCTGACCATCGAACTCCTCGACCAGCATTCGACTCATGGCGAGCAGATTGCGAGCCTTGCTCCGGAACAGGCCGCACGTTTTGATGTAGCGCTCGAGCGTCCGCTGTTCGAGATCCAGAAACGATTCAACATCGGGATAGTCACGAAACAGGGCTGGTGTGACAGCATTGACGCGAGCGTCGGTGCATTGCGCCGAGAGCACGGTCGCCACCACGAGTTGGAAGGGAGAGTCATAATGAAGACCGGTCGTAACGTCGGAGTACTCTGCCTCCAACCGACGCAGGATCGCTTTGACCGTGCTGTGGTGTTTGCGGGCCGGCGCCGCCGCGCGTGTCACTTGGAAGAGCCTATCGCCGCACAGCGCCTCGTTCAGGTTCTTCCTCCCTGGGTCGATCTCGCACGTTGGTGGTGTCCGGTTCGATCGCCTCGCCCGACCGGAGCCCGAAGGGATCGAGCTCTTGGAGGCTATCGGCGAACGTCACCGTGGGGTCGCCGATCTCGACGGCGAGTGCGGCATCGGCGAACAGTGAGTCCCCTGAGAACACCAGACCGATGTTCCGGTCGACCTCGAACTCCCCGCTGGTCACCTCCTTGTACCCTCGCTCGTCGAGGACGGTGAACGCGTACTCGAAGCCATGGTAGAGGTACAGGACCTTGATCTCACCGGGTCGGAGCTGGCCGGTAAACGTCGTCGCTGCGCCCAGGTGCTGGTCCGCGGTGGGTTCTATCGTCAGCGTCTGTGACTGATTGGTCTCGTTTCTCACCTCGACGACTCTCAAATGGTAAGGGCTGCGTATCGTCGAGATCGGGGCGCTGCACGAGATAGTAGCCGCAAGAAGGGCCAATGCTAGCCAATTGAAACGTTTTGTTACCGGCTCTTGACGATCGAGAATCAACGCGCTAAGTTGATAGGCTGTCGAACGTTACCACCACTGTCTGACTCGTCATTCCGCTCCGGGAGAACGCTCTGCATGGCCGAAATCCAAGTCCGCGAGGGTGAATCACTCGAAAGCGCGTTAAAGCGATTTCGAAGAGAGGTGAAGAAGTCAAACATCTTCTCCGAGCTCAAGC
>JBDHIC010000198.1:0-3418 GCA_039589035.1 Gemmatimonadota bacterium
GGTGCCGCGGTCGGGGTGCTCATCATGTACGCCACCGCGCTCGTCGTCCCGGCCTAGAAAAACATCCCGGAAACGAACATTTTGGGCTGCCAGCGCGTATCCCTATTGCAGGAGGGTGTATGCTGATCCGAAACCCAGCTGATTTCCGATCATCCGAGATCACCGACGAATGCCTGTATCTCGATCGACGGGCGTTCATGCGCGCCGCCGCGGGGATCGGTGCAGCCGCCGTCGCTGGGGCTTCGCTGCCGGGGCTCGTAGCCGGCATCACACCTCGGCCGCGCTTCAGCGACGAAGAGGAGCTCACGCCGTACGAGGCGGTAACCGGCTACAACAACTTCTACGAGTTCGGCACCGGCAAGGAGGATCCGGCCAGAAACGCCGGCCAGTTCGTCACCAAGCCGTGGACGATCTCGGTTGAGGGGCTGGTCGAGAAGCCAGCCACCTACGATGTCGATGAGCTCATCTTCCCGTACACCCACGAAGAGCGGATCTATCGATTGCGATGCGTCGAGGGTTGGTCGATGGTGATCCCCTGGCTGGGCTTCTCGCTTTCCAATTGGATCGACCGGTTCCGCCCCACCAACCAGGCCCGGTACGTCGAGTTCACGACCCTCTACGATCCCGACCAGATGCCCGGACAGCGACGCTCGGTGCTTGACTGGCCGTACGTCGAAGGGTTGCGATTGGACGAAGCGCTGCACCCGTTGACGACCGTTGTCGTTGGGGTCTACGGTCGCCCGCTTCCGAACCAGAACGGTGCTCCGGTGCGCTTGATCATGCCGTGGAAGTATGGCTTCAAGAGCATCAAATCGATCGTCAAGATTCGGTTCACCGATCGCCAGCCGGCGACCTCGTGGAACGTGGCGGCGCCAAACGAATACGGGTTTTTCGCCAACGTGAACCCGGATGTCGATCATCCGCGCTGGAGCCAAGCCAAGGAGCGGCGGATCGGCGAGTTTCGCCGGCGCGAGACGCTGATGTTCAACGGCTACGGCGATCAAGTCGCCCATCTCTACCGGGGCATGGACCTGCGCCGGTACTTCTAGCCGGTGTCGTCCCGGGTCGTGAGTAGGCGTCTCGGTCCATTCCTCGTCGTCGGGTTCGGTCTCGCGCCCGCGACCTGGCTCGCCATTCGAGCGTTGAATGGCGACCTGGGTGTCGACCCGGTGGAGACGCTGAGCCAGGTGTCGGGCGATTGGACGCTCCGTTTCCTGTTGGTCACGTTGGCGATCACTCCGGCGAGCCGGTTCCTGGGTCTCAACCAGCTCGTCCGGTACCGGCGCACGATCGGTCTCACGACCTTCGGGTACGCTGTCTTCCATTTCTCCTGTTTCGTGTGGCTCGACCAATGGTTCGTGTGGGCCGACATTGTGGCTGAGATCGCCGACCGCCTGTGGATCACGATCGGGTTCGCGACGCTGCTGCTCCTTATCCCATTGGCGGTCACCTCGACCAACGGTATGGTGCGGCGGCTCGGCGCCCGCCGCTGGCGACGCTTGCATCGACTGGTGTACTTGGCCGGAGTTGGTGGTGTCATGCATTACTGGTGGGCGGTCAAAGCCGATACCCGGGTGCCGCTCGTGTACGGCTCGATCCTGGCCGTTCTATTGGTGATGCGGCTAGTCCCGAGAAGAAGGCGACATGTCTGAACCCAAGCTCAGCGGTGTGGCGCTCTTGCTGGCAGATATCAGCGGGTACACGCGCTTCATGCGTCAACCGCGCATGAGCTTGCTTCACGCCCAAGCGCTCATTGATCGACTGACCACTGCATTGGTGAGAATCGTCGAGCGTCCCTTGGCACTCAGCAAGATCGAGGGGGATGCTACAATCTTCTATGCAATGCCGGATGGCGAGGCTACCCGGCGGGCGATCGTGGACTCAGTTCCCGCGCTCTTGACGGCGTTCGCTTCCGAGCAGGAGGAGATTCAGTCCGCCAAGCTCTGTCGGTGCAACGCTTGCGATGCGGTTGACGAGCTGCGGATTAAGTTCGTGGCTCATGCCGGCGAAGCGGTTGTCTCCGAGAGAAGAGGATCAACGGACTTTTCCGGTCCGTCGGTCATCCTGGCGTACCGGTTGCTCAAGAACTCGATTCCCGCGAGCGAGTACTTTCTCATGACCGAGCCCTTCTTCGAGGTACTGACCGAAGAAGAGTGCGCCCAGATGGACCGGCGGGTCGAGCACGTGGAAGGCTTCGAGCCGGTCGAAATCACGTACGCGCCACTCGACCGCGAACCGCTGTTTGCAACGGCTCCGAGTCCGGCAGCCAAACAAAAGCTCGGCCATCTGGCTCGTGTCCACGCCCGTGGGCTGGCGCATTTGATCCGCCGGGACACCAAGCAGTACACCAACCTCCCGAGCTAATCCGCGAAGGGTGGCCAACCTCCGCGACAAGACGCTCTTTATAACCGGTGCCAGCCGGGGGATCGGCAGGGCGATCGCTCTGCGCGCGGCAGCCGATGGTGCCAATCTCGTGATCGTGGCCAAGACCACCGATCCTCACCCCGACCTGCCCGGCACGATCCACACCGTCGCCGCAGAGGTCGAGGCTGCTGGCGGACGCGCTTTGGGGGTAGCGGTCGATCTTCGCTTCGCGGACCAGATCGAGGCGGGCGTCGAGCGCGCGATTGACGCGTTCGGCGGTATAGACGTGCTCGTCAACAACGCCGGCGCGATCAGCCTCACCTCGACGCTCGAAACGGGGGCCAAGCGGTTCGATCTCCTCATGGCCGTCAACGTTCGGGCAACGTACTTGTGTACAAGGGCTTGCGTCCCTCACCTCAAGTGCTCCGAGAATCCCCACGTGCTCGTCCTCGCGCCACCGCCCAGCCTCGAACCCAAATGGCTGGCACCGCATCTTGCATACAGCCTCTCGAAGTATGGAATGAGCCTCAGCGTGATCGGTATGGCGGCCGAGTTCGAGAATGACAGGATTGGGGTAAACGCGCTGTGGCCAAAGACGGTGATCGCGACCGCCGCCCTCTCGAGGCTCAAGGGTCTGGTATCGCCTGAGCAGTGTCGCCGGCCCGACATCGTCGCCGATGCAGCCCACGCGATCGTCACTCGTGACAGCCGCGGTTGCACGGGGAACTTTTTCATCGATGAAGAGGTGTTGGTGGCCGAGGGGGTGACCGACTTTGAGCGGTACGCGGTTGAGCCGGGGAGGGAGCTCCGGACCGACCTGTTCCTAGAAGCCGACTAGTCTTGTAGGCTAGAAGTGGTGGAGGCGGCGGCCGGAATCGAACCGGCGAATGGAGGTTTTGCAGACCTCTGCCTTACCACTTGGCTACGCCGCCTCGCAGCATCCAATGCGAAGGCCCTCCCAACGTAGGAAGGGCCATTCGCACACAGTTGGAGCGGGAAACGGGACTCGAACCCGCGACTTCAACCTTGGCAAGGTTGCGCTCTACCAGCTGAG
>JBDHIC010000199.1:0-3763 GCA_039589035.1 Gemmatimonadota bacterium
GACCGCATCGAGGATGATCTCGTCGTGGCGCTCAAGGTTCATCTTCATACGGACAGCATCCTCTTCCCACAAACGAGTGCTACCCTCGATGTCCGTAAAGAGAAACGTGACCGTCCCCGACGGGAGATCAGCGTTCGTGGGTGTGTTTGCGACCATCGGCTGGTGGTTTCGATTCAACCTCGTGCTCGAGAGCTTGGTTCAGACGTCAAGCAATCTACTCTCGGGGAGTCCGATTTGGCCCGATTTGATAGTCTTTACACCAACGACGGGATCTCCGTTCTCGACTGGCACTGTGACTACTTGTTCGTCAAAGGTCTTGCGCGTTTCGTTGCGCTCACTGTTGCGAAGGCCCCGCGAGCGACGCAAAAGACGCTCATTGGAGGTTTGGCAGCGCTAGACGCCGAGCTCGACTGGTTCGAGTCACACGCGCGTGAGACTTCCTGATGGCTGTGGCGTATTCGCAACCGGTTGAGGTGCTCCTCGCAGTTTTCTACGGCGTTGAGGTCGCCTACACGGTGGCTTGGGGAAAGCTCAAGCCCGAGGGTCCCTACGCCGAGTTCATCGATCGTTGGACTCAACTTGACTTTCAGGCCTACGTCAACGAGCTGAACCATCTCGTGGACGCGCATCCCCATCCGAGGCAGCAGGAATACTTCAACGAAGTCATGCGATTCGAGCGCGACTTTTGGCACATGACCTGGGAAGGATGAGGCTACACGAGAGTCTCTGGAACGAGAACTGCGACCTCGCGCGGGCGTGTCTGGATCACAGCTTCGTGCAGGGACTCGCTCGCGGCGATTTGAACACCGACGCGTTCAAGCGATACGTCGCCCAGGATGTGTTCTTTCTGCGTGCGTTCTTCAGCGCGTATGCGGTCACCGCCGCCAAATGCGCAACCAGTGAGCGCCTCGACATTGCACACCGCATCCACTCGCTGATGAGGGGCGTGCTCGACGAGCTCGGGCTCCACGCGAGCTTCGCTCAGAGCCTCGGCATCGATCTCGACGACGTCGAGCCCCATCCCGCGACCCGAGCATACACCGATTTTCTGCTCCACACGTCTTGGTCACGTGACCCCGGAGAGATCCTCGCCGCGATGACCCCGTGTATGCGACTCTACGCTTATCTGGGCCAAGAACTCAAAGGACGCGACGAGCCCGAGAATCCTTACCGGGAATGGATTCGGACCTACGCGAGCGCCAACTTTTCTGCCCTTGCCCGAGAGCTCGAAGGGCTGCTCGATGAGCTCGGTGAGCTCACGCCCGCCCTTCGGGATACTTATCGGTACGCCATGGAGTGCGAGCTGAGTTTCTTCGCCGCTCCGTTGGAATCAGCGACATAGGGGTGAAGTTGGACGGCTCTCTCGGTGTCTCGTCAAAAAGTGGACAATATTGCTCCGGTTTCCTAACATTGACTGCGTGTAGTCAGTGGTGCGACGAGCACGTTGCGCGACCCACCCTCAGAAACGTCCTCAGAGGGGCCATCCCATGACGTACGTCATCACCGAGCCTTGCATCGGCGTCAAGGACGCGAGCTGCGTCGATGTCTGTCCCGTCGACTGTATCTACGAAGGGGATGACATGTTCTACATCCACCCAGACGAGTGCATCGATTGCGCCGCGTGCGAGCCAGAATGTCCGGTCGAAGCGATCTTTGTCGAGGAAGACCTGCCGCCGGATGCGGTGCATTACCTCAAGAAGAATGCGGACTTCTTTTCCGGGGAACTCAAGCGACCGATCTGATTGGCACTACTTCTAACCGGAATCTGAGGAATAACTGGCTGGGGCGCCTTTTTTTGCTCTCGACGGACGCGACGATGCGGCCGCTCACAGGGGCGCTTTTTGTGCTGACCGGAATGAACATGGAAGGCTTCTGATATTCTCGTGAAGTACGAAAGTAAGAAGTGCGCACACAGTGCGCGAGACCACACGGTGCAGCCGGCGTTGGCTATCACGCTTGCATACCACCAACGCTCGAAGCACCTCCCCTTTCGGTTCGCGCCCTCGCTAGGCTACCTGGACTGGGAGACACAACCGGATCCGTTCCGTCGATTCGAGGGGGTCCACACCTTTCCTTTGGGGTTCGAACCCGTTGGCCCCCTCCCGCGCTACGAGCCTGCTTTCGTCCTTGGGCAAGTCGATCCAGCCCCGCTTCGCGCGGCGACCGTCGCTCGGCTCTTCTACGATGCGTTGGCGCTATCCGCGTGGAAGGAGATCCCGAGCGCCCGCTGGTCGCTGCGTGTCAACCCGTCGAGCGGAAACCTCCATCCGACGGAGGGCTACCTGGTCGGTGGACCTCTCCCGGGCCTGCACGACAAGCCGGCCGTCTACCACTACACGCCGTTTGTTCATGCGCTTGAGCTCCGGGGCGAGCTGTCCAAAGAGGTGTGGCGCGCCATCTCCGCGCGGCTCCCCAAAGACGCGCTTCTCGTCGGTCTCACTTCCATCCACTGGCGCGAGTCGTGGAAGTACGGCGAGCGGGCGTTTCGGTACTGCCACCACGATGTAGGGCACGCAATCGCGTGCGTCTCGGTGGCCGCTGCTGGACTCGGTTGGGACGCCCGGTTACTGGAAGGCGTCGTTGACGAGGGTCTCGCCACGCTTCTTGGCACCCACCTTCAGACCGGAGTCGAGGCCGAGCACCCCGACTGCTTGATCGCCGTGTTCCCGCAGAGTGGCTCCTTGGAGGCCGAGATGCAACAGAGCTTTCGGCTCGAGACCGATCTCGTCGCAGCTCCCCGCGCCGCGCGTTGGATGGGGCAAAGGAACACGCTCAGCGAGGACCACCACGATTGGCCGGCCATCGATGAGGTCGCCGCTGCCACGGAGAAGCATGCGCCGCCCAGCAACGACTTCTGGTCGTCGTTCTCCCACCGCAACGACTCTCTCGAGCTGGGCGAGTCGCCCTTTTCTCTTCGCAGCGTTATCCATCAGCGGCGCAGCGCGGTTGCGCTCGACGGACGCACCGGCATCACGCGAGAAGCGTTCTATCAGATCCTTCTGAAGGCGATGCCAGGCTCTAACCAGATCCCGTTCACCACCTTGCCATGGCGGCCGTGTGTAGACCTCCTGCTCTTCGTCCACAGGGTCGAGGCCCTGCCGCCGGGGCTCTACGTGCTAGTGCGCGACCCCAAGCGCGAGGAGGCACTTCGACGTTCGATGGACCCACGCTTCTCCTGGAGCAGGAGCGATGGGTGCCCGAGCTCCCTGGCGTTGTTCTTCCTCGAGGAAGGCGACGCCCGCCGCGCAGCCCGGCAGACGAGCTGCGATCAGGCCATCGCGGCGGACGGCGCGTTTGCTGTCGCAATGCTCGCCGAGTATCGCGAGCCTCTGGAAGCCTTCGGTCCCTGGTTCTACCGCCGGTTGTACTGGGAGACGGGTGTCGTTGGCCAGGTCCTCTACCTCGAGGCGGAGGCAACCGGGATCCGCGGCACGGGGATCGGGTGCTTTTTCGACGACCTGACCCATAGCCTCTTTGGGCTTGAAGGCGATCGCTTCCAAGTGCTCTACCACTTCACGATGGGTGGGGCAGTCGACGACCCGCGCCTGAGAACCCATCCGCCCTATCAACACCTCGTTCGCGGCGCCGGAGCGAGCGAGGCGTCGACGGAGCCTTAGTCCATGGCAAACCGAGGGGAGCATCGCCTGTTCATGGCCGAGAATGCTAATCGCGGACTCACCTGGGAGTCGCCAGTTTGACCAGCTTGTTTTAATGGATTGAATGCCTGAACGTAGGAAAATCCCTTACACGCCTGGGTGTTTTA
>JBDHIC010000200.1:0-3406 GCA_039589035.1 Gemmatimonadota bacterium
GTGGCCGCTTCGCCGATCGCCTTCCGCTCGGCTTCGAGGGCCTGCTCCGCTTCGCGGTGCGCGGCTTCCTGCTCCGCCAATCGACCCACCACTTCCTCGACGTCACGGACTCCGCTATCGAGCCGCTCGCGGGCGATTTCGATGATCTCGGGGTCGAACCCCCAACGCTCAGCCAGATCGATGCCGAACGAACGACCCGGGACGTGGCTCACGAACCGATACCGCGGCCGGTTGCGTTCGACATCGTAGGCCAGTGACCCGTTGACGATGCCGTCGGTCGAGAACGCCAGCACCTTCAGCTCATGATAATGCGTGGTGACGATGGTCCGCGCTCGACGATCGGTCCACGCCTCCAGCAGCGCCGACGCCAGAGCCTGTCCCTCAGCGGGATCAGTCGAAGCCCCGATCTCATCGACCAATATCAGACTGCCGTCACGCGCCCCATCCCAAGCCGCCTTGAGCTTCGTCAGGTGTGCCGTGAACGTCGACAGATCTTGTGCAATCGATTGTGTATCGCCGATGTCAGCGAACACCGAATCGTGCCACGGCAACCGCGTGTTGCGGCCGACCGGTGGCACGACCCCGCTTTGCGCCATCAATACCACCACGCCGATCGTCTTTAGGAGAACCGTCTTGCCGCCCGTGTTGGGGCCGGTCACCACCAGCGTTCGCTCATCCGGTCCGAGCTCCAGAGTCAATGGGACCAGGTCGCCCACACCGATCCCGTCAAAATGCGCGATCAGCAACGGGTGCCGCGCATCGACCAACGCCAGCGTATCGCCCTCCAACTGGGGCGAATGGCCCTTCGTGGCCAACCCGTAGCGAGCCTTGGCCAGCACCGTTTCGGCATGGAGCGCGAGCCGAGCAGCGTGCTCCAGCTCGCCGCGACGAGCGGCGAGCGCCCGAGATAGCTCGCCAAGGATCCGCTCTTCCTCACGACGGACCGCAAGGCCTGCTTGTCGCAGCGCGTTATTGGAGTCGACCATCGCGCTGGGCTCGACGAAGATCGTCGCCCCCGAGGCCGACTCGTCGTGGACGATCCCCGGCACTTCTGATAGCGCTTCGCGCCTCAGCGGAACCACGTAACGGCCGTCCCGCACCGTAGCCTGGCTATCGACCGCCACGAGAATGTGCGGCAGGTCAGCGATGAGGGCGTTCAGCCGATCGACGATCGTCGTCCTAAGCCGACGCACCTCCTGGCGGAAGCGCTTTAGCTCGCGGCTCGCTTCGTCGACCAGCTTGGCCTCCCGGTCGAATGCATCGAGGATCGTGCGCTCGAGCTGGGGTTCGACCGGGGCGTGCGCGAAGCGGGTCGCCAGCCGTGGCCACCGATCAGCGTTCCGCTTGAGAAACGCGGCCAGCTTACGAGTGCCCTCGAAAGTGCGTGCGGCCGAGATCAGCGTCGGTCCGTCGAGCGTGGCGCCCTCGACCCCCAGGGCGCGCACCGTCGAGGCTTGATCGATCACGTAGGGTGTTGGCAGCGCCGACTCACTCGCGATCGCGTCCATCCCCTCGGCTACTTCAGCCAGTGCTTCGCGCGCGACTTCGACGTCGGGCAGTGGCTTCAACGCGCGTAACGCCGCTGCGGCTGACTCGGCGTTGGTCTGACTCGCGAGCAGCTCACAGATCGCCGACCACTCGAGAGCCACCAACGTGTCGGGTTCAGCGATTACAGTCATAATGGACGAAACTACGGTAGGCTCGTCGTCAACCGCGGCGCGGCGTCAGCCGAGTCGGTCCTTGACGCGGGCGCTGACGACACTGCCGTCGACCCGGCCGCGGACCTCCGGCATCAGCCGCCCCATGACCGCGCCCATGTCCCTGAGCGTCTCAGCGCCGGTTTCCGAAATCGCCACATCGATCAGTCGTGTCAACGCGGCATCATCGAGCGGTTCCGGGAGGTACTCGCCGATGATCGTTGCCTCAGCCGCCTCTTTGTCCGCCAACTCCTCTCGGCCCGCCTCTCGATACTGTCGCTCGGCTTCGCGACGTTGCTTCTGGCCCTTGGACAATACGCCGATAACCTCGTCCTCCTCGAGATCGCGACCAAGCTCGATCCGCTTGTTCGTGAGCTCGCTCGAGAGCAGCCGCAACGTCCCCACACGGATCTTGTCGCCGGCTTTGAGGGCTGTCTTCTGATCTTCCGAGAGACGCTTTACCAGCTCGCTCACGCTCATATCGGTCCACCTATCCAGGAGGCCAGGAGAACGGCCTCCCGCCTAGCAAATGCAAGTGCATGTGAAAAACCGTTTGCCCGGCACCCGCGTTGGTGTTGAGCACCAGACGATAGCCATCCTCGGCGATACCCTCATCGTTGGCGATCTGACCGGCGGCGCGCACCAGCTCCCCAACCAGAACCTCGTCTTCGGACTTCAAGTCGTTCACGGTCGCGACGTGCTTTTTGGGTATCACCAGGATATGTGTTGGGGCTTGCGGATTGATGTCGCGGAACGCCATCCAGTGGTCGCCATCGGCCACGATGTTGGCGTCGATCTCCCCGTTGACAACCCCACAGAACAGACAATCGCTCATGGGTTGGCCTTCGCTCCTTCCCGCTTTGCCGTATTCAGATCGTTGACGATGCCGATCAGTTCTTGAATATCGTCGATCTCGTAATCGGCGCCTGAGTCGACCGTCCCGAACGTGTCCCCGTAGCGCGCAAAGACGGTTCGGATGTTCGCCTTGGCAGCCCCGACAACGTCCCGTTCGGGCCAATCACCGACCATCAGTGCCTCATGCGATTCAACGCCGAGCTCCGAAAGGACACGCCGGAACGGCGCTGCAGATGGCTTGCGTTTCCCGGTATCGTCGAACGTCACCACAACATCGAACATGTGGTGCAGGTTGAGCGAGCACAATCGAAGCCACGCCTCCCTACGCGGGGCGTCGGAAATTACTGCCAGATCCAATCCGAGCTTGATGAGGTCCATCAGGGTCACGGTGACGTGCGGGTAGAGAACGAGCGCTGCTTCCTTGGCCCGCCGATAGGCGACTATACCGGCAGCCAGGATCTTATGGTCGACGTGCCCGAGGTTAGCCTCGAGGAAATCATCAAACACCGTTTGATACTCGATCCCCTCCCGTTCGTAGACAGAGAGGATCTCCTTCTCAGCGGTCTCCACATCGAATGGCAACCCGGCATCGATCATGGCGTGGATCGCCGCGTCGACTGCGAGACGCTTCATCGACATGAAGTCTACCAACGTGTTGTCTAGATCGAAGATAATCGCGCGGATCATCGTTCCGATCAACCGCCACTCGAGAACGCTATTTGAGCGATTGACCTACGGTGCGACCGATTGAGATCTCGCCGTTGTCGATGCGAAGATTGAAGCCGCAATCGGGGTTGGTGCACACCCAGGCTTTGTACTCGATCGTGGCTCCGTCCCGGCCGTAGTCCGAGAGC
>JBDHIC010000201.1:0-3371 GCA_039589035.1 Gemmatimonadota bacterium
CAGGAGCGCGACATGACGTTTGCCGCGCCTCTGAAGGCCACGCTCAGGCTGGTCATGAAGGAGGAGGTGGAGGGCGAGAAGAAGATCAAAGCGGTAACAGAAAAAGAGGTCTTCTTGGGCGAGGTCCCGCTGCTCACGGAGCTTGGAACGTTCGTCATAAACGGGGCCGAGCGGGTGATCGTCAGCCAACTCCATCGTTCACCCGGCGTGGTGTTCGAGGAGAACATCCATCCCAATGGGCAGAAGATCTATAGCTCTCGGATCATCCCATTCCGCGGGTCGTGGGTCGAATTCAATGTTGACATTCACGACGTCATCAACGTGCACATCGACAAGAAGAAGAAGTTCCCGGTCACGGCGCTGCTGCGTGCATTCGGCTACGAGACCAACGAGGAGATCCTCAAACTCTTCTACAAGAAGAAGAGGGTCGATATCTCCGATACCAAGGATCGCGAGCGACGTCACGACTTGTTGGGCGCTCCGCTGGCGGACGACGTCGTCGAGAAGAAGACCGGCGAGATCCTTTTCGAAGCCAATACGGAGATTACGGCGGAGGTCTACAAGGCCATTCGTAAGAAGGGTGTCAAGAGGTTCTCGATTTACGCCAGCGAGTTAGGCCTGCCACGCGCCGAAGCGCACCTGATCGCAAACACGCTGCGCAAGGATCCAACCACCGACCAGAACGATGCGCTACAGAAGATCTACAGCCTCATGCGCTCGGGTGATGCACCAAACTTGACCATTGCCCGCGAGCACCTAGAGCGGCTGTTCTTCGACCCCAAGCGGTACGACCTGGGTCGCGTGGGACGTTACAAGCTCAACCAGCGGCTGGAGATTGACGAAGCCGCCGACGTGACAGTGCTAAGACGCGAAGACTTTGTCGAGATCATCAAGTACTTGATCCAATTGAGAAACGGCGTTGGCTACGTTGATGACATCGATCACCTGGGTAACCGCCGTGTGCGATCAATTGGCGAGCTGATCGCCAATCAGTTCTCGCTCGGGTTGTCGCGTATGGCGCGGCTCGTGAGGGAGCGGATGACAACGCAGGACCCGGAGAAGATGTCGCTCGACGACTTGGTAAATGCGCGAACGGTCAGCGCAGTCATCAACGCTTTCTTCGGCTCGAGCCAGCTGTCACAGTTCATGGACCAGACAAACCCGTTGGCCGAGATGACCCATAAGCGACGTTTGTCGGCGCTGGGCCCTGGCGGCCTGACACGCGAACGTGCCGGTTTCGAGGTGCGCGACGTTCACTACTCGCACTATGGCCGGATGTGTCCGATCGAGACGCCGGAGGGTCCTAACATCGGCCTCATAACCAGTTTGTCGACTTATGCGCGGATTAACGATCTCGGCTTCATCGAGACACCGTACCGGAAAGTCGTCAAGGGTAAGGTTACGAACCAGATCGTCTATCTATCCGCGAGCGAAGAAGATCAGTACGTAATTGCACAGGCAAATGCCGCGCTTGATAGCAATGGGCGATTCGAAAACGACTACGTCTTGTGCCGGAGGCGGGGCGACTTCCCGCTGATGAGGCCAGCCGAAATCGACTTCATGGACGTGTCGCCAGAGCAGTTGGTTTCGATCGCGGCGGCATTGATTCCGTTCCTCGACCATGACGACGCCAACCGTGCGCTTATGGGTTCGAACATGCAGCGGCAGGCAGTTCCGCTGTTGGAGCCGCAAGCGCCAGTTATCGGAACTGGGCTCGAGGGCCGGGTGGCGATCGACTCGGGTGCGGTGATGACCGCACTGCGTGACGGTGTTGTGGAAAGCGTCACCTCGGACCGGATCATCGTGCGCCGCAAGGGCAAGAGCGGACCGGCAGATGGCAACGGAACGATCGATTTCGCCAATGCAGACGTCTATGAGCTCATGAAATTCCGGCGTACCAACCAGGACACGTGCATCAACCAGCGTCCGATTGTAACCCGGGGCAACACCGTGAAAGCCGGGGATGTTTTGGCGGATGGGGCAGCTACCTCAGGAGGCCGGTTGGCACTGGGTGTCAACACTTTGGTGGCGTTCATGCCCTGGTACGGCAGCAACTTCGAAGACGCCATCATCCTCAGTGAGAAGCTCGTAAAGGACGACACCTTTACCTCCGTGCATATCCAGGAGCTTGAGCTACACGTTCGGGATACCAAGCGCGGACAGGAAGAGATCACGCGCGAGATTCCCAACGTTGCCGAGGAGGCACTCGTCAATTTGGATGATCGCGGGATCGTTCGGATCGGAGCGTCGATCAAGCCGGGTGACATTCTGGTGGGCAAAGTCAGCCCCAAGGGTGAGAAGGAGTTGTCCCCCGAGGAGCGACTACTTACCGCGATCTTCGGTGAGAAAGCCAAGGACGTGAAGGACACCTCGCTCAAGGCATCGCCGGGATTGGAAGGCGTCGTCATCGATGCGAAGGTCTTTAGCCGCGACGAGAACGATCCGTTGACGGAGCGCGATAAGCAACTCGAGATCGATCGCGCGAAGCGCTATGAGGAACGCGAAACAGCCAAGGTAACGGCGAGTCGGAACGAGCAGTTGTCAGAGATTCTGAAGGGTGCCACGGTCCAATCGCTCAAGCATAACAGGAGCGATCGTCAGAACATTTTCAAGATTGGCACCAAGCTGAAGGGGAAAGACGTCGACGAGCTCAACCTGTCGACGATCGATTGGAGCATGGCGGAGCTCAAGGAGAAAAAAGCTAACGAGCAGTTGCAGGAGATCGCCGGCGCTGCCAAGCAGAAGATCGACAATATTCGCGAAAAAAGCGCCGAGCGAGTCGAGAAGATCCATCAACGTGACGATCTACCGCCTGGCGTAGTGCAGCTCGTCAAGGTGTATGTCGCTCAGAAGCGCAAGGTCTCGGTCGGCGACAAGATGGCTGGACGGCACGGGAACAAGGGCATCGTGGCGCGTGTCGTGCCGGAGGAAGATATGCCGTTCCTGCCAGACGGTACGCCGGTCCAGATCGTACTCAACCCGCTTGGTGTACCGAGCCGAATGAACGTGGGCCAGGTCCTGGAAACGCATCTCGGATGGGCCGCCAAGGAGCTTGGGTTCACCATCGAGACGCCAGTATTCCACGGGGCTACCGAGGCAGAGATCGACGAGTGGCTCCAGGAAGCCAGGCTGCCCGAGGGCGGCAAGACGAAGCTGTTTGATGGGACTACTGGCAAGCCGTTCGACCACGAGGTGACGGTCGGATACATCTACATGCTCGAGCTGTCGCACCTCGTTGATGACAAGATCCACGCGCGGTCGATCGGACCATACTCGCTTGTAACGCAGCAGCCGCTGGCCGGGAAGGCCCAATTCGGAGGTCAGCGATTCGGCGAGATGGAGGTGTGGGCGCTTGAGGCGTACGGTGCCGC
>JBDHIC010000202.1:0-4085 GCA_039589035.1 Gemmatimonadota bacterium
TGGAGCCACCCAACTCTTCGTCCAGATCGCGATTGCGAATCTGTGGAAAGAAGACGACCCTGCCAGCCTGGTTCGCCCGATCGACTTTGACTTGAACGTGAAGACCCGAGCTCACCAACAGACCATCGTCGAGCCTCAGCGTTTGATCAGGCCCTGCTGGCCTGATCGTCGCCTCGCGGTCGACGCGCACGCTCGAGACTGGGGGTTTGACCGACTTGACATCCCGCCCACCACCGATCTCCTGCTTAATGCACTCGAGCTCGGCGACGGGTGTCTGGGCGGTTTGACCCAAAAGCGTCGAGACGCAGAGCGCCGACGCGACGAGCGCCGTAGAGACGCTCCCAAACATGCTTGTATTCTGCACGATTCTGGCCCTCAGTTCATACGGTGCACGGGACACCTATCCTGCTAACTACCACTAATTTATACAAGTTCCGTGCCGATTGTGAGACGGGGAGCCTGAAGGGGAGTTTTCCCAATAAACAAGGGCCCCGTCGGCGACGGGGCCCTATCTGTGCCTTGGCCTCGAACGGGTTGGTCCAGTCTACTCGATATCCGCAGCCGCCATGTGGCTGTGCCACGTATCAACCGCCAGCAACCACTCGCCGTTCACGTCCTTCAACACGGCGACGTACGTTCCCGCGTCGTCAAACGTCGTGCCGTCCGCATTGATCATCGGACTTGAATAAGACCCAACGACGTAGGCGACGTCGCCAGACTCGGCGATGCCTATGTTGTCGATCCCGATTTCGCTCGCGCCGAACTTCACCTGAGTAAATATCTCCGTGAAGACCGCCTCGATCGCTGCCCTGCCCTCGGCTCGCGGTGCACCTGGCGCGACGAGAATCGCATCCTCGGCGTACAGGTTAGCCAATGCGACCGGATCCGCGGCTTCGGCCGCCTGGCTCCACTTCTCGTTGGCTGCCTCGATCCCGGCCCGAATCGCGCCGGCATCGACGGCGACGGTCGCTTCCTCAGTGGCACCGGCCTGCTCGGCCTCCTGCGTTTGGCAGGCGGCGACAAAACCGAGCACAAACACCGCCACGAGTATCCTCATAGCACTTAGCATTGCTGGCTCCATTTGTTGAGTGACTCTGTGTGGCCCGACCCGATCAGATCGTACCCGAGATGGCGGACGATGGCAACAGGGGGCACTTACGACTTCGGGATCTCCTTTTGCGGATCGACGAACGGCTTGGGGACGACGGTCGCCCGGCGCTCGTCGCCATCGTCCGCGGTGACCGTGAGTTGCGTGCCAAGCTCGCCGTGTTCGACCGGGAGCATGACGTAGCCGATGTTTTTTTCGAGCCGTGGAGAGTAGACCGCCGAGGTCACGTGTCCGACCCCGGTCCCGTTCACCCGAGCGGCCCAGCGGGTCATATTGAGGTCGAGCGGCTCACCATCGATCTCGACACCGACTAGGCGGCGTCGCGGACCCGCGACTGCAATCCTCTCGAGCGCACTCCGACCGATGAAGTCGGCTTCCTGGTCGAGGTTTACCTGCCAGTCGAGACCAACCTCGAACGGGTTTGTATCCAGCGTCATATCGACACCGTAGTTCAGTATCCCGGCCTCGATGCGGCGAATATCCGATGGGCCGGTGGCCGCCATGTCGAACGGGCGTCCGGCCTCCATCACCCGATCCCATAGCTCCGTGCCTCGACTGCCATCGCGTAGATAGATCTCGTAACCGACCTCTCCCGTCCAACCGGTACGGGTAACCACCACCGGAATCCCGTCGAGCTCCATATCCAAGAAGTGGTAGTAGCCCAACTCCAACACTTCGTCTCCGAAGAGCGCAGCTACGACCTGCTTGGACTTTGGACCTTGGATCTGCATCGGCGAGACGTCCGGTTCGCCGATGTCGACGTCGAGGCCGGAGTTCAGCGCTACCCCCTTGGCCCACAGCAACACGTCGCTGTCGGCGACCGCGAGCCAGAAGTGGTTCTGCGCGAGGCGAAGCAGCACCGGGTCATTGATGATGCCCCCATCTTCGGCGGTAATAATGACGTACTTGCCCTGACCGACCGCGCATTTTCCCAAGTCCCGCGGGGTGAGCATGTTCGTGAACGTGAAGGCGTCCGAGCCGGTGATCTCGACCTGGCGTTCGACGCTCACGTCCCAGACGGTGACATCTCGAAGCAGTTTCCAATACTCGGCCTCGAGGTCATCGTAACACGTCGGCAGAAACATATGATTGTACACCGTGTATCGGCGGCACCCATAGCGTTGCGTGGCCTCGAAGTAGGGTGACCTTCGCAGTCGTGCACCGCGTTGAATCAACGTCATGTCAAACTCCGCAGCCATCCCAACCTCTTCCGTTTTGTGCGAGCCTTACTACGAGGGCTCCCAGGGCGGATGGTTCCAGATGTATCGCGCGATCTTCCACTGATCGCCATCGTCCCGGCGCATGACCATCAGATAGTTGCCAGCCGTCGAATAAAGCTGGGTCGCGCCCTCCTCTTCTACCGCAAACGAAAGCGACATAGTCCCCCAGACGTACGCGACGTCCCGGGTGCCATCAATCTCTTCAGGGCTCATCGTAAAGACGGGCACCGTCGAAGGCGGCGCGTCCGCCGGCCAGAAAAACTCGCGGATCGCTGCCGCGCCTTTGACGGGTGTGGTACCAAGCGCCGGGATAAGTACCGCATCATCGGCGAGCGTCAACATCACCGCATCCGGATCGTTCGCCACCCACGCCGCTGGATAGGCGAGGTTCAACTCACGGATCGCTTCGATGTCCTCGGCGGTGAGCCGTTGGTCGACGGTAGCCTGCGTCGAGCAAGCTGCGCAAAAAACCGCAAACGCTGAGAACCAGCGTTCGCGTCGAAACCGTTCTGACCGCCACGTTATCATAAGACCTCCGCCTCTATTTCTGGCCACGAATCCTATCATCTTAAGAGACCCGGTGCTATCGTCCGTAATCGCAGCGACCCGCCTAAAACAAAGCGGGGCATTCATGCGAACGCCCCGCTGGATGGCTCGACTTCGATTTCGCGTTCAATGCTCCTGCTCAGCTACCCCGGCGCTCCAATTCTCCACACGCGACAATCGTCGTCATGGTCTCTACGGCGTTGTGGATAGCGATGTAGTAGCTGCCGTCAGGATCGAGCGGAACCTCGAGATTGGCGGTAGCGGTATGATAACCTTCCGCATCCGGCTCGAGCATCGCGTAGTCCTCGGGCCTCCCGAGGATCGGCCCGTCGGAACCATCCTCGCAGCTTCCAACGTGGATGAACCAGGGGTATATGCCTTCGGGCATCTTCCCCCGCAGTGTGACGGACGACCGGGCTCGTTCGGCGGTCAGCCGGGATGTCGTCACGAAGGCGACAACGCTTTCGCTATCGCCTTCGAGCCCAACCTGGACCATCACCGTCACGACGACCAGCGCCGTTAACGCTCTGTACATGTTTCCCCCTTGTAGCTGGTGCTCTGACCCCTGAAAAGGGGAGACCCTGCGGCAGCTCGGCCGTCTTAGGATCCTGCGTGGCGTCGGAGAGCGTCGCGTAGGAAGCGAGGATCCGTAGCTTTGCGTCCCCGGCTTTCGCCGGGTTTGCCTTTTTCGTGGTCTACTCGCTCACTTGTATCATTTTAGCATAGCGGAGAGCCGGGGCGCGCGTCTGTAGGGAAAACCACCATATCGTCACTTCGCCTAGACTTGCGCACGGGCACGGAGACCTGGTCGCATACACCCATAGGTTGTGGTAGCATAATGGGATACCGATTTATCGACTCGGGATCGCTCACGCGATCCCAGCGAAGGATCGAGTCTGCATGAAAAGCATCGATAGCGACGGTTACCGGCGACGCTGCCCGGGTCTCCAGTGAGCGAGGCGCTGCCTCATCGGCTAGCGGCAGTATGGTTCGCTGATATCGTGGGGTTCAGCCGCCGTACGGCCGAAAACGAAGATGAGGCCCTAAAGCTCGTCCGGTTGTTCCAACAGCTGACCGAGGGCGTGGCGGGCCACTTCGGCGGTCGGGTAGTCAAGTTCACTGGCGACGGGGCGTTGGTCGAGTTTTCCAGCACCGAAGCCGCGGTCAAGGCCGCATGCTCTCTTCGCGTCACCTTCGGCGAGCGGACAAAA